>JAKQFQ010000009.1 GCA_029558315.1 Bacillota bacterium | reverse complement strand
CTCCTTTTTCTCCAAAGCCTCTTCCTTTGCTGCCGGAATTGATTGTTTCCTCTATTGCAATGATTGCATCTACAACGCTTCCGTCTGCGTCCTCCAATGCCTTCTTTGCTTCTGCATAAGTAACACCTGTTCTGTCTTTAACCAGTTCGATGCCCAAGAGACAGCCTTTGCCTCTGACTTCGCCGATAATTGGATGTTCTGCCTGCATTTTAGCCATTCGCTTCAAGCAGATTTCACCAAGATGAGCTGAATGTTCGAGAAGCCCTTCTTGCTCAATTACCTCAAGAGAGGCAAGAGCGGCGGCGCAAGCCATTGGATTGCCGCCATAGCTGGTGGATGCGCTTATTTTCTCTATGGAGTTTTTATATTTATCACTTACCAACATAGCTGTAACAGGGAATCCATTTCCAAAACTCTTGCCTAGAGTAATGACATCTGGAATAGTATCCCAATTCTGTATACAGAACATTTTTCCTGTTCTTGCCATACAAGTCAGCACTTCGTCTGCAAACAACAGCATATTGTTTTCATCGCATATCTTTCTGATTTTTTGGATCCAGCCGTCGGGCGGAACAATAGAGCCAGCCCAACCTTGAATAGGTTCAAGAACTATACCGGCAAGTTGTCCTGAACATTCTTCTTTGATGACTGTCTTTATATAATCGGCGCAATACAGATTGCAATCAGGATATTTCATTTTGAAATCGCATCTGTAACAATATGCTCTTGGGACTAAGAAAAATCCAGGAGCCCTCATTCCTTGAGTTTTATCTACTCTGGCTAAGCTGACAGCGCCCATTGTTTTGCCGTGAAAATCCCGATGGAAAGATATAAACTCGAACTTGCCTGTGGCGGCTCGCATTACTCTTAGCCCTGCTTCCACAGCTGTTGTACCGCTATCGTAAAGCTGAACGCCTCTCAAATCTCCTAATGTTATCTCTGCCAGTTTTTCTAATAGAGCGGTCTTTATTGGGGTTGTAAAATCATGGCAATTCATTAGAGTCCCGGCGGCTTTTTGCACTGCCTCGGTAACCTTCGGATGACAATGTCCAAGACTGGTAACATATATTCCAGATGAAAAATCTATATACGTGTTGCCGTCAAGATCTGTCAGTGTAACCCCTTTGCCTTTCTCAAAACAGACTGGGAATAATTGCACTTGAGATGAATAACCCTTCATATATTCACTTGCTCTTTTGTGCATTTCTTTCGATTTCGGACCGGGCGATGGAACTTTCATACAAGGCGTTGAAGCAGGGTCTAAATATGCCCAATAATTCTTATCTGATGGTTTAAGAGATGTTTGAGAAGCGCAAGAGCTCATATATTTATCCTCCAATATTATAGATGTATTTATAATTTCTTGAACCGCATATAAACAACCACAGTTCTTATTAACAATATAATGATACATTATTTGAAAATCAGCAAGCGGTTTTTCTTTTATTTATATGGGGAGGTGATGTAAAGAAAAGTGTGTAAAATTGAGGAATAGACAAGAAAGGGTGTATCCCTTGGTGGAGAAGCAATTGTGCTGGGTGCATAAGTTAAGGAATGTGTCGAAATACGGCTCAAAGAAATT
>JAKQFQ010000002.1 GCA_029558315.1 Bacillota bacterium | reverse complement strand
TTGGACAAACGCGGGATGACGCAATCGGTGAAGCATTTGATAAAGTGGCGCGACTCTTGGGTCTTTCATATCCCGGAGGACCGGAAATATCAAAACATGCTCAGATACATCGAGAATTATATCCGACCTATGAACCTAAATGGGATATGCCGCGACCTATGCTTCATTCTGGAGATTTCGATTTCTCATTTTCAGGTATTAAAACAGCAGTATTATATAAAGTGAAAGGAAAAAATCTCACAGATATTGAGAAGCAAGAAATTGCTAGAGAATTTGAAGATGCTGTTATAGAAGTTATAGTATCTAAAACACAACAAGCTCTTGAGGAATACAATATTCCATCTCTTATCGTCGGGGGTGGTGTTATTGCAAATACGTTATTACGAAAAAAGCTTATGGAATCAGTAGCGGAAGTGCATATTCCTAACCTTAACCTTACAGGAGATAATGCAACCATGATAAGTATGGCTGCATACTTGAATACTCAAGAACAAACCTATTCAATTGCTCCTGAAATCAGAGCAGAAGGAAACCTTCATTTATAACTCAATATCATCTCTATCAATTTTTTCATCCTTTTTCATATCCTTGATAGAACACCACAATCCAATACCGATAAAAATGATTGAGAGAAATGTATATGGCACTACCAAAAATACAAGTCCAAAGTAGATAGAGATGGCGAGGAAGAGAACACTTCCCATTGCAAGAAAAGAAATCTGACGCTTGTATAGTTTTCTCTTACTTGTATTGATATCAGAGAAAACAACAACTGACAAAGCAACAATGATGTATCCAAAACATAAAGAGATAACAAACCAAAAGAGACCTGAGATCCATTGTTCCAATCCTCGTGGGACAGTCATGATGGCAGCAAGAAAATAATTAAGTTCTCCCATATCCCCTGTTGCACATACAACCCCAGGCACCATAAAAACAAGAGTGGTGATAAAGAACAATTTTCTCAATCTGTTTCTCAGAATTCTCATGTTTCTATAAAATTTATACCATTGTACGCATACAAGAGGGGGTGTCAACATACAAACCCTTATATGGTATAGTAAACGAGCATATGAGCGATATTCCAGAGAAACTTAAACAACCATATAACCCAAATGAGACTGAAACCAGGATATACCAGACATGGGAAAAATCTGGAATTTTTAATCCTGATACGTGCGAAGCGTTAGGCATAATAGACCCTCAAAAAGAACCTTTTTCTATGGTTCTACCCCCTCCAAATGTTACCGGAGTACTTCACATGGGAAGCGCTCTGATGCTTGTAATTGAAGATGTAATTGTACGGCAAGCACGCATGGCGGGAAGAAAAACAGTATGGATACCAGGAACAGATTCTGCAGCTATTGCAACTCAATCAAAAGTTGAAAAAGAAATACAAAAAAAAGAAAATCTATCTCGTTATGATCTTGGAAGAGAAGAGCTCCTCAAGAGAGTTGAAGCATTTGCCGAAGAAAGTAGCTCAACAATACTGAAACAACTACGTGCAATGGGATCATCCCTTGATTGGAGCAGATATGCCTACACTATGGATGAAGTACGAAACAATGCTGTGACCGAAGCCTTTGTTCGAATGTATGAAGCAGGTCTTATTGAACGAGGTAACAGAATTGTAAACTGGGACCCGAAGGGTCAAACCGTTATCTCAGATGATGAAATTGTGTATGAAGAACGAGAAGCACAGTTATACACCTTCAAATATTGGCAAGACTTCCCCATCGCTATCGCAACAACACGACCAGAAACAAAAGTTGGAGATGTTGCAGTAGCAGTCCACCCTGATGATAAACGTTATAGCGACTATGTTGGAAAAGAATATTCTGGAACATTTGCAGGCAACAAACTA
>JAKQFQ010000441.1 GCA_029558315.1 Bacillota bacterium | reverse complement strand
CTAAGGTTAACATAAGCGGATATGAGCAATCCAATATACCAAATGCAACACAAGACTTAGTAATTACTAACGTACCATTTGGTAAGACCGCTCCATACGATGCCAAGAATAAAGACCTGTCAAAGTTCTCGCTGCACAACTATTTTATAGCAAAAGGCATCCGTCAGTTGAAACCTGGAGGAATAGGGATATTTATTTCCTCTTCTTCGACAATGGATAATGCCGCGAGTGTAAAATTCCGTGAATGGGCAATAAGTGAGGGGAATTCTGATTTCGTTGGAGCAATAAGGTTGCCAAACAATGCATTCAAGGAAAATGCCGGAACAGAGGTAACAACCGATATTCTGGTATTTCGCAAACGTAACGGAGATCTACCAAGTGAATATGCTCAGGATTTTCGCATAACAAAACCTATCGGGCAAGCTAAAACAAGAGAGGGAGAAGTGGTCCCGATTGAAGTTAATGAGTATTTCGTTGAGCATCCCGAGAATATCCTCGGGAAAATGATGTTGGCTCACGAAGCTGGAAGTGGAGGATTATATACTGGAAATTCGCAGACAGCAGCTCCAATAAAGGATATGGATTTAATTCCTGCTATTTCTGAAAGGATTGCTGCCATGCCTTCCGGGATTATGAATACCACAGCAAGCTCAGCACCTATTAAAAGAGAAAAGGCAGAGGCAGGACAAAAGGACGGTACCCTGGCTGTAAAAGAAGGGAAGATATATGAAGTTTCCGAGGGAGAGCTTATTCCGGTGGAATGGAATGCTAATGTAATATCTATCGGAGGGAAAAAATATAAAGCTTCCAAAATTGCAGAGGACTATATTGAAATCAAAAATACTGTCAATGAGCTCCTGGATCTCGAACAAAGTGAATCATCCACAGACAAGGAAATAGAGGCAACAAGGAAAAGACTTAATACTCTCTATGATGCATTTGTAAAGTCTTACAGGACCATCAATAAGAACAGATCTCTTTCTTTCCTTGAAGATGATTCAGAGTTTAATATAGTTCTTGGCCTCGAGGATATTGAGGTCGAAATGGTTCCTGATAAGAATGGAAGACTCTACCGTAAATATCAGGTTGTCAAATC
>JAKQFQ010000437.1 GCA_029558315.1 Bacillota bacterium | reverse complement strand
CACGCCGATGAGCTATTAAAGAATCGTCTCCGATTCTAATATAATCAGTATTGGCATAGCTATGTGAAGGACATGTTATACCCTTATTGGCTATTATGATTGGAAGATTGTTAATATGAATTATTCTGTATAAATATATTGGAGATGGAATTGTCATTTTGTTAAGTTTCAAGTAATAAACAATATTGGTAATTATCAATAAATATTTATCATTATATTAATTCCTCAGCCAGCAATTTTGCCTGTTCAATCACCGTCTGTATCGCCTTCTCCTGCTTATCCGGCGGATAATTATATTTCCTTAGTATCCTTCTTATATTTCTTCTTAATGATGCCTGAACACTCTCTTTTATGGTCCAGTCAATCGTAGTGCTGTTCCGGACACTCTGGAGGAGTTCCCGGGCAATAGCCCTTAATGTTTCATCGCCAAGGATGGAAACAGCACTATCATTGGTTTCAAGTGCATCATAAAATGCAAGCTCCCGGAAATTAAGGTTGAGTATCTCTCCCCTCCGGTCAGCTTCCCTTATCTCCCTGGCCATAGGGATAAGGATGTTCTCCAGGAACTCAATGGAATCGATCATACCGTTATGGTACCGTTTTACAGCTTCTTCAAGCATATCAGAGAATTTCCTGCTCTGAACAAGATTTACCTTTGTCCTGATCCTGATCTCATCCTTTAATAGTCGTTTCAGAAGTTCTGCAGCAAGGTTCTTATGCGGCATATTTTTCAGCTCACTCAGAAAACGTTCATCCAGTATCTCTATGTTTGGTTTTTTAAGACCGGCAGCGCCAAACACATCTATTACCTCATCAGAAGTAATCGATTCAGAAATAATCTGCCGTATTGCAGTTTCGATTTCCTCATCTGTTCTTTTCTTTGTACCCTCTGTGATCTTGACTATTCTTGCCTTTATCGACTGGAAAAATGCAACTTCATCCCTTATAGCTATAGCCTGTTCATGAGGTACGGATATTGAAAATGCCCTTAATAATCCGGTTACCTTGTTAACGAATTTCTCCTTACCATCTTGTAATGATAAGATATGATCTGCTGCAACCGGAAGAAACTTAAACTTCTCCTCAGGCTCCCGAAGTATAAAGAAGCTTCTGTAATCAAATCCATCAAACATCGTGACCACTGATTCAAAATATTCCATCATAGTTCTCACTGCTTCTTCCTGGTCAAATG
>JAKQFQ010000041.1 GCA_029558315.1 Bacillota bacterium | reverse complement strand
ACTCATCAGAAGACGGATCAGAAGCAGCAGTCTTCGTATGGAAATGATGAACGCGGGGACTACGTCAAAAACTGATATCGTTTTGTGCTATATGGAGGATCGCTCAGATGCTGCCATGGTTCAAAAGCTCAAAGAACGTATTCAGTCTATAAAGATTGATGCACTGACTATGAATCAGGAGAGCCTTGCGGAAGCAATCTATCAAAGAAAATGGTTTAATCCTTATCCCAAATTCAAGTATACAGAGAGACCGGACACTGCAGCGGCTGAAATCTTAGATGGAGGAATAATTATTCTGGTCGATAATTCTCCCAATGCCATGATTCTTCCTGTTTCATTATTTGATATCATGGAAGAAGCCGATGATTATTACTTCCCGCCGGTTACAGGAACCTATCTTAGAATCAGCAGGATGTTAATTGCGTTGCTATCATATATAATTACACCGACGTTCCTGCTGTTTATGAATCATCCGGAATGGATACCAAAAGCCTTTGAATTTATTATGGTCAAGGAAACCGTCAATATTCCGTTGATCTTTCAGCTTCTGATTTTGGAACTGGCAATTGATGGACTGAGGCTTGCAGCTGTGAATACACCGAATATGCTGAGCACTCCATTAAGTGTCCTTTCGGCTTTGGTAATCGGAGAATTCTCGGTCAAAAGTGGCTGGTTCAATGCAGAGATTATGCTCTATATGGCATTTGTTGCGATTGCCAATTATACGCAATCAAATTATGAACTTGGCTATGCAGTCAAATTTCAAAGAATACTCACTTTGATTCTGACGGCAGTATTTGGATTATATGGTTATATTGCCGGAATTGTATTCGGGTTATGTGCACTCATTTTTAATCGTACGATATTTGGAAAAGGTTATCTATACCCATTACTCCCGCTTGATCTGCAGCGCTTAAAAAGGCGATTTTTAAGGTTGCGTCAACCAAGAAAATTGAACTGACGATTCCAAAAATTGTTTGACATAGTATTGAAAACTACATCAAAGGATGTTATAATTCAACAATAATGTTAAATTTGGAGGGTTTTATGAGTTCATTTAAAATAGTTACTGATTCTACCTGCGATCTCCCTAAGGATTATTATAAGGAACATGATTTGGGAATTATGTATCTTTCCTGCTTAATGGAAGGTGAAACTTATGGTAAAGATAAGGAATTGGATATCAAAGAGTTTTATACCAAGGTAAGAGGCGGTTGTGTCCCGACGACCTCTCAGGTTAATCCGGAAGAAGCAAAGGAAGTTTTAACAGAGCTGATTAAGGATCATAAAGAAATATTATATGTAGCTTTTTCATCAGGATTAAGCGGAACCTATCAGAGTGTCAATCTTGCGGCTACTGAATTGATGGAGGAACATTCAGACATTACAATTGAAGTAGTGGATTCTCTGTGTGCATCACTAGGAGAGGGATTGTTTGTTCATAAGGCTGTTCAGATGAGAGACAGTGGAGAGACCATAAAGGATACGGCTGATTTTTTGAGAGAACATGCAACCAATCTCTGCCATATGTTTACGGTAGATGATCTGAATCATTTATATCGGGGAGGTCGTGTTAGTAAGACAACCGCACTTCTAGGTACGATGATTGGAATTAAGCCATTAATGCATGTAGATAATGTTGGACATCTTGTTGCAATTGGCAAGGTCAGAGGACGAAAGAAATCTTTAATTTCTTTAGTGGATATGATGGAAGAACGGATTGGAACTTATCGTGATAAGAATGATATCATTTTTATCAGTCATGGAGATTGTGAAGAAGAAGCACAATTTGTTGCAGATGAAGTTAAGAAACGTTTTGGATATGATCATTTTATCATCAATCATGTAGGACCGGTTATTGGGACTCATTCCGGACCGGGAACGATGGCTCTTTTCTTTTGGGGCGATAAGAGATAAATATATCACTATAATGCAAATGACCCTTTGGGCAGCCGCTCGAAGGGTTTTTTTATTTCAAGGATTATACGAATAAGATAATCGGCGTTGGGATATAATCAAGTGAAAATGTAGCAAAAGGGCGACATTTTGCATATATTGATATTAAATCATATGAGGTGAGAGTGTAAAATATGCAAAATTATAATATGGAAAGAATGCAATGTCACTGTGAGGATAAAAATCCTAGAGAGGAAGAGCGAAATCTGGCATTTCCTTATGTGATGTGGCAGAAAGGTCCGGATATGTATGAAAATCTGGAAGAAGCATTTCGGATTGGAACCATTTTTCCGGCTCTAAACTTCCCCTTTACGGGAAAAAGAAAATAGGAGGTTATGGATATGGGATATAAGAACATGAATAATAAGGCAATTTACCCAAACAAAAGAGAATGTCAGGATCTGTTATATAAAATCAGTATGTTGGATTTTGCGCTGGTTGATCTGATGCTGTATCTGGATACGCATCTGGATGATGAAGAAGCGATGGAATATTTCAATCATTTTAACATGAATCTGATGATGTTAAAGAAAGAGTATACCATGCAATATGGTCCATTAAAAGTCGAAAATTGTGCAGATAATAATCAAAAAATCTGGCAGTGGGCATTGACACCAATGCCATGGGAAGGAGTCGTATAGTATGTGGGAGTATGAGAAAAGACTACAGTTTCCGGTAAAAATCACACAGCCGAATGCGAAAATCGCGCAGATTATCATGAGTCAGTACGGAGTCCCGGATGGAGAAATGGGCGCTTCTCTTCGATATCTGTCACAACGTTATGCAACACCATTTCGGGAAGTGGCAGGAATCATGACAGATATTGGCACAGAAGAACTCGCTCATCTTGAGATGGTTGCGACAATCGTACATCAGCTGACGAAGAATCTTACAATGGAAGAAATCGAAGCAGCCGGTTTTGATAAATACTACGTTGATCATACCCTTGGAATCTGGCCGCAGGCTGCAGGCGGAGTGCCCTTCAATGCCTGTGAATTCCAGTCAAAAGGGGATGTTATTACAGATTTGGTAGAGGATATGGCCGCAGAACAGAAGGCTAGAACAACGTATGATAATATCCTTAGAATGGTAAAAGATCCGGAAGTATGCGAACCGATTCGTTTCCTGAGAGAACGTGAACTGGTACATTTCCAACGCTTTGGTGAAGCATTAAGACTGACGAAAGAACGTCTGAATTGTCAAAACTATTATCAGTGTAATCCGGGGTTTGACTGTAATTGCGATAATTAGCAGAAATCTTTTTATTGCATTGATTACAATTTAACCTTATAATTTAAGAACAAATGCAGAAATCTTAAGGCACAAATGATAATTTTTTGACTATAATTATTTCAAGGAACGAAAGAAGGAAATGATATGGTTTTTGACAATATGAGGTTTCAGATTGCATCAATTCTGTTCCTTTCCATAATGTGTATTACATATGTCAGATATACGAAACTCCCAATTATGTCAACGAAGTGTTTCAGCATGATGCTTGTTTCAACACTAATCTGTGAAATTATGGATTTGACTACTGTTTTTACCATTTCCCATATGGATTCTCTTCCAAGCTGGGTGAATCTGATTGCACATCAGATTTTTATCGGAATGTTGGATGTATCAATCTACTTCCTGTTTCTCTACCTGTTTATTTTTGGAAAACACCAGAAACGTCCTAGCGGCAAACAATATTTTTTGATTTCAATACCAATACTTGTAGCAATTGCAATGGTGATGATGGGCAGCATCAATTTTGTGTGTAACGAAAATGGCGTATATTCCTATGGTTCCATGCCAACCACGGTATATATTGTTGCGGCGGTGTATCTGAGTGGTATGCTGATTATGACATTGTTTCCAGGACATTTTTCTTTTTCCAGACAGAGTAAAGTCTATATCTGGATTGCATAGGGAATCGGTGTGGTTACTACAGCGATTCAATTGAATAATCGATATTTACTTCTATCCGGTCTGGGACTTGCGCTCATTATATTCATGGAGTTCTTAAATTTTGAGAACCCAAAGGAACTGGTAGAAGCACAAACTGGTGTAATGAATCGATATGCACTTGGACTTTTTGTTACAGACTGTCTTGAAAGCAAACGTGATTTTCGAATTATTACGCTCAAGTTATTAGATGAAGAGCTGATACGAAAAAAATATGGAAATCGTGAATCCAAAAAACTATTTGGCGATGTATCATGTCAGTTACAGGATTTATGTAAGTGCCCGGTTTTCTTCCCGGAAAATGATCTGATTGTAATTGTCCTGCAGAATATAAACAGGGAAGAGGAAGTAATTCGTAAAATCAAAGAGAAAATGCAGACGTTCTGGAATATCAGAGATGCAAGCATTCGAATCAATACCTCAACGATAATACTTGAATGTCCGAATTGTTCTGAAAATATGGATGAGGTACTGGAAACTATCAGTTATATTTCCAAGAAAAGAGTGACCAGTTTAGAACGAAGCGGGGATGTGTGCAGAATCAAGGATAATGAGAGTTCTACCAGAAAAAGGGAGAATACTATTTACGATATGCTTGTAAACGCATTGGAAAACGATGGGTTTGAGATGTATTACCAGCCGATTTATTCCACGAGTAAGAAACGCTTTGTGTCGGCAGAGGCATTGGTGAGACTAAAGGATACCGATACGTTAGGATTTATATCACCGGAGGAATTTATTCGTGTGGCGGAAGAACGTGGCATGATTATCGAAAATGGTAATATCATTATGGAGAAGGTATGCTCTTTTATCAAAAACGGAGGATTAGGGGAGCTTGGAATCGCTTATATTGAGGTAAATGTTTCCGGAGATCAGGCAGTAGATGAAGAATTGTTTGAGCGTTTTGAAAAAATCAGAAAGAAATACGGAATTGCACAGGATATGATCAACCTTGAAATTACAGAAACAGTAGCTGTGGAAGCGGTAGAAATGCTAAAGGACAACGTCAGAAGATTTTTGAATGCCGGATATTCATTTTCAATGGATGACTTTGGAACCGGATATTCCAATATTTCCAAATTGATGGATTCCTTTTATCATTTGATTAAATTTGATAAGAGTCTGATCTGGCCATATTTTGACAAGGAAAGTAAGAATGGTAAACTTCTGCTTCCTAACCTGATTAAAATGATTAATGAACTTGGTTATCAGATTGTTGCCGAAGGAATAGAAACAGAAGAAATGGTGCAGATGCTTTCTGAGAATGGGGTTGAATATATTCAGGGATATTTTTTCTCAAGACCTGTGCCGGAGAACGCATTCCTTGATTTCATGAAGAAACATCAATTATAACAGTTGATGGATAACCCGAAACGGTATATGATAGAATAGACGGCTAATTTGTAACGACTATGCGTTTTAGTGATATTGCAGTAGAAAGGTAATGGTATTTCATGGGCAGAGTATTTTGCTGGCTGAATCAAAATCCACTGGAATCAGCCGGAGAATATGATAATAGAATTAATCATTTACCAGCACTCCATGCAGGATATGCTTATTTTTCATGGGCTAATTATGATGCAATTAATCATAATTTTTCTGTGTATGCAGTATGGAATGGCGAATTTAATGATAAATTACATGATCAAATGCCTCAGGGCGGATACATGATTCACTGTGAAGAGGCAGAGGCGATTTACTTAATCAGCGAAGCCTCGGGAGTACCGATTTACATGAAACTTTGCTCGAAACAGGGAAGATTATATGCAGGAGAAATGTATATCGTCAAAAATGAAATCAAATACGATTTCTTCTTTACCGGCTGTGAAGTGATACCACCGGATATGATTTACTATTGGGGATACCAAGGTGAGATTCCTATGGAAGAATGCAATCAGACGAAAGAAGAAAAAGTGATTCCCCTTAAGCTAGGGACGCGTTCAAGTAAACATCGAATTATCAGAGGTGGTGGCTCATACAGACCCAATGGGTCTTATCGAATCAGTGGCTCTTATCAAAGATATGATTTTCAAAGCACCGGCTCTTATCGTATGGCGGGCTCTTATCGTATGGCGGGTTCCTATCGCAGTGCAGGTTCCTATCGCAGTGCAGGTTCCTATCGAATTACAGGTTCCTATCATAGAGACGATTCCTTACCGATGACAATGCAAGGGAGATTAAGCTTAGAGACTGAGAGTCTTGGATATGGAATAAATCTGATCTGAAAGCTGAAATAATCCGTCAATTATTGGGTTTTTCAGCTTTTCCTATATTACATATCCGGAGGTTACTATGAGAGGTTTCTATTCTATTTGGTCGAAGCCATATTTTGAAAATAAATCGCATGAAGAATTTGTCCTACAGGATTTTGAATTATTGACATTGGTATTATCTGTAGCGGCTTATCAGAAATATAATGGCAGAACCAGAATGTTTGCTGATCGTTTGGCATTAGATTACTTAAAAAAGAATCATTTGGAGGAATTATTTTTGGATGGTATTTATGAGATGAAAGTACCGTCTGAGATTGATTCTAAGGTCTTTTGGGCAGCGGGGAAGCTCTGTGCCCTGGAGCAAATGGAACTTCCGGGAGTGATGATTGATCTGGATCTGGTTATCTGGAAAAATCTTGATTCAACCCTAATGCAAAGTGATATTGCGGTAATTCATAGAGAAAAAATTAATGAGGAAGTATACCCTGGAAAGGATTATTTCCAAATGAAACAGGGATATCAATTTGACCCATCCTGGGACTGGTTAGAGAGACCAGCCAATACAGCTTTACTCTACATTAAGGATATGGATTTTAAGAATTATTATGTGAAAGAAGCACTAAGGTTCATGCAAGAAAGTGAGGAAACGACGGATAATCTTTGCCACATGGTGTTTGCTGAACAAAGAATGCTGGCACTTTGCGCCAGAAAAAGAAATTTGTCTATTTCATCATTTTTCCAGCACCTATGGGAGCTGGATGGCCAGGAGCTGTTTACCCATGTATGGGGACATAAGAATGTTTTGAAATATAATCATGAACAAAGACATTACTACTGTATCAGATGTATTAATAGAATCAAAAGTGAGTTTAAGGAAGTATATCCGTATATTGCACAACAGGCGGATCTACAAGAATACTTAAAGGCAATCGAGGAGGCATAATCTTGGTAAAGGTAACACATTTAACGAAAACATATGGGGACAGAGTGGTTGTCAATGATCTGTCCTTTGAACTTGAAAAAGGTAAAGTTTATGGATTTTTGGGGCCTAATGGTGCGGGTAAATCTACAACAATGAATATGATTACCGGTTATCTGGCACCAACGAAGGGCAGTGTATTGATAAATGATGTAAGCATGCAGAAGGACCCCTGTAAAGCAAAGGCTCAAATCGGCTATCTCCCCGAGATACCGCCGTTATATATGGACATGACAGTTTATGAATATCTTGAGTTTGCAGCCGAATTGAAATCCGTTCCGGGATTTCAAAAAACAGAAGAGATTGAGAAGGTAATTTGTAAGGCGCATCTGAAAGAAGTCAGTGATCGGCTGATTAAGAATCTGTCCAAAGGATATCGCCAAAGAACCGGTCTTGCACAGGCATTGCTGGGCAATCCTGAGATCCTTATTTTCGATGAACCCTCCGTTGGACTAGATCCTAAACAGATTGTTGAAATCAGAAATCTGATCAAAGAACTTGGAAAAGAGCATACCGTGATTCTGAGCACACATATCTTAAGTGAAGTATGTGCTGTCTGTGATCATGTTCTGATTATTTCAAAAGGACAGTTAATGGCCAATGCAACACCGGATGATTTGATGCAGGAATATAATGAAAAGCAAAGACTTATGCTGGTATTAAAAGGCAATGCAACAGGAGCACATAAAGCAGTGGAAAAAATAAAAGGCGTTGAATGTATTCATGTCATTGAAGAGGGTGCTTCTTCCTGCAAGATTGAGATTACTGCGAAACCAGGCTGTGATCTGAGGGAAAATGTCTCAGAGGTCAGTCAGAAGCAGGGATGTACAATCTTAGAATTAAATGTTTCACATGTTACGCTTGAAGAAGTATACCTGAAACTAACCACCGAAGAGCATTATAAGGAAATCCTTGCGCAAAAAGGTCTTTTGGAAGAGGAAGAAGAAATAGAAATGGAGGAAGAATAAGATGTTGGCGATTTTTAAGAAAGAATTTAAGTCTTACTTCCGTTCCATGACAGGATGGATTTTTCTGGCGGTTACGTTGTTTTTTACCGGCTGGTATTTTCGGTATTATGGTTTGATGGGAGGATATCCCTATGTATCATATATAATCAGTGGTGTCCTGTTTATCTTTTTGTTCTGTCTGCCATTACTGACGATGAGAAGTTTTTCAGAGGAAGCAAGACAGAAGACGGATCAGCTGCTTTATACTTCACCGGTACCGGTGTGGAAGATTATTATGGGAAAATACCTGGCGGTTGTAGTGATTTATGCGATCACCATAACGGTAATGAGTATTTATCCATGGGTGCTTCGAATCTATGGGGAAGTTCCGATGGCAGAGAACTATCTGGCTTTCTTTGGATTCCTGCTCTTTGGTATGACCTGTCTTGCAATTGGAATTCTGGTTTCTGTTTTAACGGAGAATCAGATTATTGCTGCTGTTTTAACGTTCTTTACGCTGCTGCTTGGCGTTATGATACCGGGAATCAGCAATATGATAAGTATTAACGGAAATGCATTTACAAGAATATTAAAAGCCTTTGATCTGACTTCCTATATGAATGCATCCTTATATGGAATGTTCTATTGGCCGTCTTTTCTTTACTATTTTTCGGTGATATTTATCTGTCTGTATTTAACTGGATTTGTTATTTTGAAGCGTCGCTGGCATATTGCTACACATGGAATTATGCGCGCAATCACAAGTGCTTCCGGTATGCTTTTGATGTTTGGAATCATTATTGTTATCAATATTGCTGTTAATATGCTTCCGGACAGATACCTGATGAAGGATATGACATATAATGCAATTAATTCAATAACGAAAGATACAGAAGCGATTCTTGATAACCTGACGAAACCGGTTACCATCTATGTACTTGCTGATCCGGAGACAAAGGACGAGACGATTGAATCCACATTGAACTGCATGGATGATTATTCATCCATGATAACCGTTGAATACATTTCTCCAAGTGAGAATCCTTATTTCTATACAACATATACAGACACCTGTCCGGATGATAATAGTATGATTGTTGTCGCTAACAATCGCAGTAAACTGATTGAGTATTATGATTGTTATCAGGTGCAATATAATTATTCTTATAATGAACAGACAGGAAGTTATGATACGACAGATTATCAAGTCTCGGGATATGATGGAGAAGGAAGAATTCTTTCCGCAATCAATTATGTTATGAACTCAACAATTCCCAAGATTTATTGTATTACTGGTCATGATGAATTTACGCTGGATCAGGATCTGATGATGAAGATTGAAAATGCTAATTTTGACGTTGAGAATATTAATTTACTGACGTATGATTCCATTCCTGAGGATGCAGACATGGTATTTGTTATAGCGCCGTTAGTTGATCTGAATGAAGAGGAAGTTGGGAAAATAAGAGAGTTCCTGCAAAAGGGAAAGGACGCCATCTTTGTAGTGGCATTTAGTGATGCAGATGAACTGACAACTTATTACAGCTTGCTTTCGGATTATGGCATCAGTGTTGTTCCGGGACTGGTTTATGAAGAAGGCCGTGCATACTACAATACGCAGCCATTTTATCTGTTGCCGGATATTGTGAATACGGATATTACCCAGGGAATCTATTCCGCACTTCGAAATAAATATGTCTATATGCCATACGCAAAAGGGTTGCTGGTAGAGGAATTCCCGGATGTTACAACGATGACCTTTTTAAGAACCACAGAGAATTCGTACAGTAAGATAGATTTTGAAACATCCGCAGAACAGACAGATGCGGATATAGCAGGACCATTTGCACTGGGAGTATATGCAGAGAAAATCTATCCGCAGAGTAGTTCTGAGATCACGGTATTCTCATCGGATTATTTCCTGTATCAGGATGTTAACATGGCGGTAAATGGCAATAACTATGAGGTGTTTATGAATGCCCTCTTTAAGATGGCAGATGGCGAGAACACCACTTCAATTCCGGTTAAGAGCTATTCCTTCAATCAGATTATCATGGATGAAACGGCAAGAAGCATTTTCTCGATTCTTTTGATTGGAATTCTACCGGTTGTACTACTGATTATGGGATTTAATGTATGGTTCCTTCGAAGGAAAAAGTAGGGTGAAATCAACTTGATTTTTCAGGTGGATTGTGGCACTATAAACATTAGCTGTTTAGCAAGGAAGAATACGGAAAGAGAGGCCAATGATATGGCAAAGATAAGAACAAGATTTGCACCAAGTCCTACCGGACGTATGCATGTAGGGAATCTTCGTACCGCACTGTATGCGTACCTGATTGCAAAACACGAGGATGGAGATTTTATTTTAAGAATTGAAGATACTGACCAGGAACGTTATGTAGAAGGTGCAGTAGATATTATATACCGTACAATGCAAAGTACCGGATTGATTCATGATGAGGGACCCGATAAAGATAAAGGGGTTGGACCTTATGTTCAGAGTGAACGTCAGAAACAGGGTATTTATATGGAATATGCCCAGAAGCTGATTGCGAAGGGAGAAGCTTATTATTGTTTCTGCGATAAAGAAAGACTTGCCTCTCTGAATCAGGCTGTTGGCGGAGACGACAAGGAAATTACCGTTTATGATAAGCATTGCCTGTCATTATCCAAAGAAGAAGTAGAAGAGAACTTAAAAGCCGGCAAACCTTTTGTCATTCGTCAGAACAATCCGACAGAGGGAACCACGACTTTTCATGATGAAATCTATGGTGATATTACAGTAGATAATTCTGAACTGGATGATATGATTCTGATTAAATCGGACGGATATCCGACTTATAATTTTGCAAATGTTGTAGATGATCATCTGATGGGAATTACACATGTGGTTCGAGGCAATGAATATCTTTCTTCTTCCCCTAAGTATAATCGCCTTTATGATGCATTTGGCTGGGAAATACCTGTATATGTTCATTGTCCTTTGATTACGGATGAAGAACATAAGAAATTATCAAAGCGTTGTGGACATTCTTCCTATGAAGACCTGATTAATGCCGGATTTTTGACCGAGGCTGTTGTCAATTTCGTTGCATTACTGGGCTGGTCTCCGGAAGAGAATCGGGAGATTTATACATTGAAGGAACTTGCAGAAGTCTTTGATTATCATCATATTACCAAGTCTCCTTCTGTCTTTGACTATACCAAGCTTAAGTGGATGAATGGAGAATATATGAAAGCCATGGATGAGAATCACTTCTTTGAAATGGCACAGCCATATCTTGAAAAGTATCTGAAAGCCGGTTTGGATCAACGCAAGGTTGCCGGTATGGTTAAGAGTAGAATCGAGGTCTTCCCGGATATGGAAGAACTTGTTGATTTCTTTAATGAACTTCCGGATTATGACACAGAGATGTATGTGCATAAGAAGATGAAAACAACGAAAGAAAGTTCACTTGAAGTATTGAAAGAAATACTTCCGCTTCTGAGAACACAGGAAGAATACTCAAATGACGCATTATATCAGACTCTGTTGAACTATGCACAGAGTAAAGAATACAAAAATGGTTATGTTATGTGGCCTGTACGTACTGCAGTTTCAGGAAAGCAGATGACTCCGGCCGGAGCAACCGAAATCATGGAAGTTCTGGGCAAAGAGGAAAGTATCTGCCGAATTGAGAAAGCAATTGAATTATTACAGGCATAGGAATTGATCTGGGAAGGCATACAATCACAGTTTTGCAGTTAGCGAGAATAGGCGCGACTGCAAAACTGTAAGAATGAGAGGTGTGCCTATGGAAATAAATAAGGAACAATTATGTGCAATACAACACGGAGAAGGACCGATGATGGTTCTGGCGGGTCCGGGCTCCGGTAAGACCTTTGTAATTACAAGAAGAATACAAAATTTGATTGAAAATTACAAAATAGCGCCGGAAACAATTCTTGTTATCACATTTACCAAAGCTGCATCACTGGAAATGCAGGAGCGGTTCAATCAACTAATGAATGAGCCAGTTAATGTTACATTTGGCACTTTTCATGCAATCTACTTTCAGATTCTGAAAGCACAATTTCATTATGATAATTCCAATATTCTGACAGACAGAGAGAAGAAACGGTATCTCAAAGAGGTTCTTTCGACGTACCCCAAAGAAGAAACAGAGGAGCAATATCTGGAGCTATTGATTACCTTGATTAGTCAGTGTAAAAATGATGGATCAGATCCTTTGACCGTAAAGTGTAATGGTATTGACAAAGAAGTATTTGCGTCGATTTATCAGGACTATCAGCAGCTTTTGGATCAGGAGCAAAAGCTGGATTTTGATGATATGGTTCTAAAGTGCAGAGATATGTTCCTGCAGTATCCTGATATTCTTGAAGTTGTACGAAAGCGTTATCAGTTTCTTCTTGTGGATGAATTTCAGGATATCAATCCTATGCAGTATGAGGTGCTTAAAATGATTGCATCACCTGGGAATAATCTGTTTATTGTTGGAGATGATGATCAGTCAATCTATGGATTTCGTGGTTCCAAACCAGAGATTATGCTGCATTTTACCAGAGACTGGGAGCAATGCAAGCGCGTAGTTCTTAAAAATAACTATCGCAGCAGTGATGGAATTGTGCAACACGCACTCAATTTGGTAGAACATAATGAGAAGCGATTTAAGAAGAGTCTGGTTGCCGGAAGAAAAGGTGAAAATGATGTTGTGGTGAAGGAATGTAAGGACCGTGAGCAGGAAGCACAAGAGGTCTTAGAAATCATTAAACATTCCAGGAAAATAGTGAATTATAGTGATATTGCCATCATCTTTCGAACCAATGCAGGTGCAAGATATCTATCAACCATACTTGGTAATGCCAAAATTCCATTCTTTTTTCGAGAGAAAATGAGCAGTATTTTTTCGCATCCGATTGCGTTGGATGTGATGGCAATGCTGGCATTTGCCAATGGAGAGAGAACGAGAACACATTTCCTTAGATTCATGAATAAACCGGTGAGATATCTGAATCGGAATCTGTTAAAATCGGCAGATGTTAATTTAAGACAATTGTTACAGGAACCGGATTTAAAGCCTTACGTGAAGTCGAAATTAAAGGAATTGGATTATCATTTACAGGTTCTGTCTAAAATGCATCCTTATGCGGCAATCAATTATATAAGAAAGGGCATTGGTTATGAAGATTATGTGGTTCGTGAAGCTAGGGAAAAGAAACAGGATCGCTCTGAATTGCTGGAGATCATGAATCTATTATCAGAAAGTGCAAAAAATGTGACAAATTATAGAGAATGGTGTAATTACATAGAAGAGTATGAAGCACAGCTAAAAAGAACTAAGACTACAGTAGAGGAGGACAGTGTTCAGCTGGTGACCATGCATGGCTCAAAGGGGTTGGAGTATAAAATTGTGATTATTCCTGACATTAATGAAGGAAATACGCCACAGAAAAAAGCTGAGAAGAAAGATGAAGTAGAAGAGGAGCGAAGGATGTTTTATGTCGCCATGACGCGTGCCAAAGATAAGCTGTTTTTGCTTTATGTTGGTAAAACAAAAGAAAACCGGCTCTTACCGAGCCGGTTTCTAAAGGAACTCCAATAGTTAATCATTGGTTGTATCTTCATCAGAATCATCTTCGTCAATCAGTTCATCAAAATCCTGTGAATCCAGATATTCTTCGAAGGCATCGGATGCTGCTTCGTATTCATCATCATCCTTAATGTAGATTAAATCAGGTTCGGTGTCTTCATCGTCACCGTCTTCTGCATATCCATAAATCCAGACATTACCATCATGGTTTTCTTTATTTTCATCCAGAGGAAGCAGAGCGATATAGTCCTTCTCGCCTACAGAAAAAATTGTAACGATTGAACAGGTTACAGTCTTGTCATCCAGCTCAATCTCAACGTAGATTTCTTCATCTTCTGATTCATTTTTCTTCTTGTCCATCATATTGTCCATACCTTCCGCTATTGTGTCGATGTGGGGAATGAAACATTCTAATTCTCCATCAAATATACGAGTTACAGACATTTTACAAAATTAAAGATTGGAAAGCAAGCCTTTTTATGGTATTATTTACGGAGTATAAAAAGGAGTGGTTAGATGAAGGCGTGGCGTCATTTTATTACCATAACCAGACACAAGATTCTGGTCATGAAGGGATGTTTTGCAGTAGGTTTGTACAAACAGGGGTTGCTGCATGATCTTTCCAAGTACATGCCGTCGGAGTTTTGTATAGGAGCCAGATATTATCAGGGTAACCGTAGTCCGAATACGGCAGAGAGAGAGGCCATTGGTTATTCTTCGGCCTGGTTGCACCATAAAGGAAGAAATAAGCATCATTTTGAGTATTGGATTGATTATTGTGGACGTGGAGTCAATGAGAACATGATCCCGACGAAGATGCCGGATAAATATATTGTTGAAATGTTTATTGACCGTCTTGCAGCATCAAAGGTTTATAATGGAAGAAAATATAAGGATTCGGATGCATATCATTATTATCTTGGTGGAAATATTTCAAAGTTTTTGCATCCATATACCAAAGCATTGTTGGAAAAACTTCTATACATCAATGCAAAACGTGGAGAGCAATATGCATACCGTTATATACGTCGTGTTGTTTTAAAAAATGAAAGAACAAAGAGAGGACATAAGAAATGATAGGAGATAAAAAGGTTTTATTTAGTGGAATGCAGGCAACGGGTAATCTTACGCTTGGTAATTATCTTGGGGCCTTGAAAAATTGGGTGAATATCAGTGATGAATATGAATGCTTCTATTCTGTAGTTGATTTACATTCCATCACGGTCAGACAGGATCCGGCAGAACTCAGACAGAGAGCCAGAAAATTATTAACACTCTATATTGCGGCTGGTCTTGATCCGAAGAAGAATTGTATCTACTACCAGTCACATGTCAGTGCACATGCTGAACTATCATGGATTTTAAGCTGCTTTACCTATATGGGTGAGTTGAACAGAATGACTCAGTTTAAGGATAAATCTGCCAAGCATGCAGACAATATCAATGCCGGTTTGTATACGTATCCGGTACTGATGGCTGCAGATATCTTACTTTATCAGGCAGATGTTGTTCCCGTTGGTAAGGATCAGTTACAGCATTTGGAGATTACAAGAGATATTGCCCAGAGATTCAATGCAATCTATGGAGATGTATTTACAATACCGGAAGCTTATCTTGGCAAAGT
>JAKQFQ010000389.1 GCA_029558315.1 Bacillota bacterium | reverse complement strand
GAGGGTGTTGCACAACTCAGAATCTTCCACAATATTTTATGCTAAGGTCAATCAAAAGTACTTTACCTTAGTACGTCCAACATATACTCGATGTATCATACGATAGGTCGGGATTTTGAACAACTTTACCTTCTGCCTGAGGATATTAGAGACTGGGTTCCGAATGATGATTTTTGTCATATACTTATCGATTTACTCTCAATTCTAGACTTATCCCCATTATATAATGAATATCGGGAAGATGGCCAAGGTGCAGCATTTTATCATCCCGAAATCATGACGGGTTTGATCATTTACTCTTATTTTCATGGAGTTCGTTCAAGTCGTCAAATAGAGAATAAATGCCGATATGATGTAGGATTTAGAATTGTGACACGTAATTCTCTCCCGGATCACTCAACAATTTCACGTTTTATCAAGAAAAACAGTTCTTTTATTGGACAACTCTTCATTCCTGTATTGACTCTCCTCAATGAAGCAGGATTAATCAATAACGTCCTTCTCGCCTTGGATGGAACAAAAATGAAGGCGAATGCTTCACTTGGATCGAACATGCCATATGAAAAGATAGAGGGAGAAATTCAAAAATATTTAAAGGAAGTTCAAGAGAAAGATGAAGTTGAAGATCATCTTTATGGCCCTGAAAAAACAGGTAACGAGGTTCCAGATGATTTGAAAACTCACTCAAGAAGGATGAAACGATTTATTGCGGCAAAAGAGCGACTTGATGCAGAACATAATGAAAAATCCCGAAAACAAGAAGAAAAGATCCTTCAAAGGGAGGAGGAGGAGATAGAGTCTGGGAAAAGAAAACGAGGCAGAAGACCTAAAAAACCTTCAAAGAACCCTGATGAACAAAGCCTAGCAAACACTACAGATCCTGAGAGTTCAATGATGAAAAGCGGGCCTGGCTGTATTCAAGGATATAATGGACAGGTAATTGTAAATCAGGATGGCTATATTCTGGTTCCATTTTTAAGTAATTTAGCCGTTGATTACGGATTGCTTCAACCCTGTTATGAGAGATTGGAAGAAATTGCTCAATTAACTGGTTTATCACTTGAACATCTTATTTTACTGACAGATGCTGGTTATTGGAGCTATGAAAACTATCTCTATATGAAGCAGCAAAATATTGGATTTCTCTGTTCTACTTGCCATGAACCAGATATTTTCAGCATCAGAGGTCTTGAGAGAAGTTTGCTTGACCTAGATCGTATATCCAATCAACTTTATGATGGCGTTTGTTGTATTCCAACGTTGGCATCCATTGGTGATTGGTGTACCCGAAACCTCATTACTGATGATAATTATCCAACACCTGCTTCCATTGCGAAAGGGATTATGGAAGTGATAATGACTCCCTATGGCGCTAAAAAGTTATATGCACAACGAAAAGCGATTGTTGAACCCGCTTTTGGATGGATCAAGGAAAACCGCAATATTAGGAAATTGCAGAGAAGAGGAACATCTCATTGTCAGGATGAATGGAATTTGATTTGTTTAACCCAGAACCTTCGGAAGGTCTGTTCAAGAGGGGAGTTGAAGAAATTCAGAGAACTGATCCTGCAAAAGAAGCAGGAATTTATCTGTAATAAGGGGGGGGTATCAGAATACCTTTTTCACTATTGTCTGATGCATTATCATCTTTGGGCAGAATGATCGGAGACAATTTTCTAAAGATGTTGATAAGAAAAAGTACTTACCAAAAATTTTCCAAATTTTAGTCATGCAACACCCTCTTAATTTTACAAAAAATGTTGTATCTATAGCAAAAAAATCTGTGTG
>JAKQFQ010000385.1 GCA_029558315.1 Bacillota bacterium | reverse complement strand
TACTAAATCATCGTACTCTTCTGATGAGTTGGCTTTGTCTACAAGTTCAAGCTGTACCGCTTTTATTTTCTCATCAAGTTCTGCACGTTCCTCATCTGCGCAAATAACTGTCTGCTCCAGAATGGTTTCAAGGTTTGCGATTACCGTGCTTTTCTGCCCCACCACCTTGTTGATTGCTTTCATAACTGCTGCCTGAAGGTCTGTTTCCAAAACAGTAGGTGCATCACATTTGCCAGGTCCATGTTCCACCCTGGTGCAGCATCTCCATACCGTGTATTTCTTGCCCCTGTTGTTCCATGCGATTCTTCGATAAACATCTCCGCATTTTTCGCAGGTGCAGAGACTTGAAAGGGCATACTTGCTACTGTAAATGCGTTTCTTCTTTCCATCCTCGCCACTTCGAAGATTGGCTCTTCGCACCATTTCTTCCTGTACCCTCATGTAAAGGTCTCTTGGAATAATGGCATCATGGCTACCTTCCACATAGTACTGTGGAGCAAGTCCATTATTGATTTCTCTTTTCTTTTCAAGCAGGTTCGTGGTAATAGTCTTTTGAAGAATGGCATCACCGATGTACTTCTCATTTGATCTTAAATAATACCCTTTTCATGCCATCCACCTCCGTACATATCGTGTTGAACTTCCTGCTGATAAAAATGATTCATGGTACTTGGTGCATTATATAAAGCAGTCACCATATATGCCTTAATATTATTTATTTTGGTTGTTGTTTCTTTCATACAGCCAGTAACATAGTCAAGATGTGAAGAATTAAGCTTAAGAAATTTTGATTTCACAAGCTCATATGGGTAATCCTCTCCAGCTACTTTGATTGTTTTCCTTGGTACACATACAACTTCACAGATTACCTCATAAAGCTCTTGAAACATATCTTTATTATTGTAATCGTCGTACTGCATATGATGATCATATTCAATATTTTCCTTAATGATTTCCATGTATGAAGTTGTCATAACCATCCCATCCTCTCCATCCTGATTGATTTTAGTAGCAAATT
>JAKQFQ010000382.1 GCA_029558315.1 Bacillota bacterium | reverse complement strand
TTTGGAGGGCATGTTGAAGCTTCCGAAATCGGGCTTAATGTCAGCAGCAATTCCCTGGTTCTTCCCTGTGGTGCAAGTGGTCGTTGGAACAAATAGCAGGCAGCTTTTCAAAATAGAGATTCTCTTGCAGCATTTGTCGCGTCACTGTCTTTGACTGATTATACAGTAAGAACAATTTACAATAAGCAGCTTCTGCAGATATATTAAAAAGTGGAATTGCACCATATTGCAAAATAGAGTGGCTTGTCACATATGCCCCCTGCTCTATTTTCTTGGCTGATGCTACATATACATCAATTTCTCGTTGCCTGCATTGTTCCATAAAGGAAAGTAATGAATATTCATTTCCTTCAGTGCAGGCAGTTGACGAATGATAGAGATAGTGCAGAATCGCCTTCGGTGCATGCTGCAGATCAAAGCACCGATAGTTCATTCCCGGATAGGGGCGAATCATTTGCACTGCTGGCTTTAAGGGGGTTGAAAGGATGAGTTTATGCTGCTTTTTTTGATTTACTTCTTCCAGTGTTGGGTTTTCTTCGCTTTCATTTAGAACCAGATGATCGTTGACAATTCTGCCAAAGCAGCTTCCGCCATAGCTTCTGAATTGATCCCGATAACTGTCAGCTTCCAGTAATCTTGTCGCCAGAAAAACTTCATTCTCTTCTTTTGCATTTTGATAAACTGTAAAAACACCATTCGCTCTTCCTTCTATAATAAGACAGACAGCGCTTCTAAAATTCTTCAGTCCATTGCTTCTAGGATCCTTTAGCGGATAATTCGCAGCTATCAATACAATAGGAATCGGCAGATGGTGAAATGCCATACCTATTAGTGCCGAAGTATAGGCAAGTGTATCAGAACCATGCGTGATTATGATTCCCTGATAGTCCTCACAATTCACATTGGTCAACACCGCAGATAAAGTCGTCCAGTACGACGGTACCATGTTTTCACTTAATACGTTCAATGGTTGTATTACTTCAAATTCCAAGGAATCTCCATACTTCTCCCGGTATAAATGTGTAAGCCAATATGCAGCCTGGGAATCTACATCTATCTTCTGTTGTTCCAGTTTACTGCCAATCGTCCCACCCGTCAGGATTAAAAGTATCTTCTTCATCCCTCTCTCCTTTCAAAAAAAGAGCCGTTATCACATTGAATAACGGCTCCAGTCATCTATTTAATGAAAATCTAAAAATCCATCCATCATAGAAAACATTGTTGCTCCTGTTGCAAGCATAATAATCCAGAGAATCAGTTCAAGACCAATTACAATTGCAGCCCAGATTAATGTAGCCTTACAGAAGTTTGCCTTACTCTTCTGTGTATTGGAAGAGAATGCCCATACAAATAACATAATGATATTAATACATGGGATACAGAAAATAAGTGTTGTAACCATCCAGTCACCGACAGTCATCGGAGTCTCTAAACCTCCCTGTGGCTGCTGATAAACAGGTTGCTGATACTGTGTCTGTTGATACTGTGTCTGTTGATACGCTGACTGCTGATTCATATTATTACTATCCATTAATATTACCCGCTCCATACCCGAGGCTTTCTTCTATCTTTTGTTCATTCCGACTATCGCCTGATATGTTCTGCCATAAGGGATGGCAGTTGCTAATCCTTTCTATATTTATCAAATAGGCTCCCTCGTACCTTCATAACAATTCTATCATATTTGCCACAGTGATTTCAATACAGAATCATAGAAAGGTAATAGAAACGATAATACATTCTTCTCCTGATAAGTCATTGGTTCTGCTAATGGAAATTGATAAATCATCCGATACAGATAAATCCCTATCGTAACCAATGCAACCACTGTAGCCCATACTTTCATATGCGGTAATTCCTTTTCCTTGCAATAACGAAAGAAAGCAAATGCGCCTGCCAACAAGATCCAGCCAAAGATTGAAGGATTAAATGAAAAAGCGGATACAATATCTAATCGAAGCAATGCAAGCGCTGCTCTGGTGAGACCACATCCCGGGCAGGGTAATCCCGTCAAAAAAATCATTGGACAAAATGCATGTGACACATATCTTGCAAAAAGCCAATATAATCCCAAACACACAATCATCCATTTAAAATGCCACAGATCTTTCCCAATCAGCCCGGCAACTCGTACCAATGCTTTTCCTGCTTTACGCATTTTTTCTTCATCCTCCAATGTAATTACACTGTTATTTTCCAAGCAAATATGATAGACTAAAACTGTAATTTCTACGAAACGAGGTCAACCTATGAATGTATCCCAATTAGCAGGTTCAGTTTATTCCAATGCAGGACTTAACGTTAATGATATCATCTTCCCCAAGGCTAATTCAAAGGGAATCGATGCTGCAACGGAATCAGAATCATCTTCAGAATTTTCAAAGATTCTATCTGCTGCAGTAACTCAGGATTCGTCCTCTGTCACAGCAGATGAACTTCTTGAAGCAATAGATTCCACGGAAAACAATTCACAGATCGAGCAATCTGCCGATGTTATGGATATTTTAACCGACTCAGAAAGAGCCAAAGAATATTTAAGCAGCCAGTCTGGCAGACAGGTGATTGTGGAGATGGCTAAGAACTCTATCGCCGGAATTGTTTCCGGTATAGACAGCTAATCTCATTATGCATTCCTTTTTCTTAGCAGTTGAACGACGATTCCAATAACTGCAATGCCACACAGAATAATCACATGCATATCTGGTCTGATCTGGACAAATTTCTCTATCACCATTGTTAACACCATGCTACCCAAAAATGCTGTAAAAACAATGATGATAAAATCTCCCAAAAGTATGGCTAACACACCTATGATAATACTGGCAATCAATGCATAAAGCATTCCTCTTTGCAGCAGTTCCAGCGCCTGCTGAATGGAGCCAAGAACTGTTGCGGTTTGTTCTCCAATTACCGTAGTCGTTGCCGCTGTCAAATCTCCCGCTTCTTTTATCCGTTTCATCCATATGACTAAAAGAGTGGTTGCATCCGGAATTTCAGTTATCGTTGTTCTAACCATTTCATACGCCGAATGTAAAAAGCCTGATACAACTACCAGATAAGTACTGATAGATGCGCAAAGATATAATCCGGTCTTGTAATGACGGTATCCCAGATATCCGCCAATTAACCCAAGCACAATTGCAACAATATAAAACTCATTTCTTCCAAACTGAGCATGAAGTCCCAATCCAATCGAGGCTCCGATGAGTCCGCAGATGGCAAATTGTAAAATTTTATATGTTTTCAAGCCGTGAAAGCATAGAATACAGCCACTAATGAGACATCCTATTGCAATCGCATAGCCAGTTACTTCCATATCCATATCCATATCCACATTTTCAATCGTTGCCACCGATCTCCATCCGACAACGAAACCTCCATCTTTTTAAGCCTCGTATCAAGTTCAGACATCATCTTCTCTTCCACAGGCAATTGGCCATATCTGTATTTCTGATACAACTCAAGGAATTGTGCAGCCAGGGAATTCCCTTCCCAGACACGTTGTACATACTCTTGTAATGTCTCATTATCGCCGCGGCCAGATCTGCCCTTTTCCAGAATTCGTTCAAAAACATACAAGCGCTTATCCAATGCCTGCACTCCACAAGCTTTCTTATATTCTCTTCGATGAAGCAGAATCTGAAATGGCAAACGCAATAATAATAACATAATAATCAGTAAAATGACAGGTGTGAGGAAAGATCGTATAATTACCACACGTTCGCTGGCTTCTCTCGCTGCTTTTTCTTCCCGAGCCTGCAATTCCATAAGCAACTGCTGTGCCGCTAATGCTTCCTCAGCTCTTCTGGCTTGTTCTTCCTCCAGTCTTGACGCATCAACAATAACATCTTCTACCGGCACCTGCAATCTCTCCCAGACGCGTGTATCATCCACCGGATATGCAGCTGTCGGCTCAAAGCGCACCCATCCGTATCCCTCGATATACGCTTCCAGCCAGGCATGAGCATTGTAGCCTCTGATTTCATATTTATTATCATCGCTTCTGTCTGAAAAATCAACAAGGTATCCGGATACATATCTTGTTGGGATGTCACAACAACGACCCAAAATAGCTGCTGATGATGCAAAATGAACACAATAGCCCTGTTTTGCTTCAAAAAGAAACGTATCTGCAATACAATCAGACTGTTCATAAAGTTCGCCTACTGCTGTTGAATATGTATATGTTCTGACATAATCTACAATCGCCTGCATTTTCTCATAATCAGTATCGCAATTCTTTGTTAATTCATTAGCCAGCAATTGTACCCGCTCTGTCATGTGTTCCGGAAGCTGTAGGTAATTCGTCTGAATCAGATTCTCTCTTGTATTACAGTAGTTACTATACTTCTCCGAATCTGTAACGTCATAAAGACTAATTCCCAGGTTTTCCTTGGCATACAATGATAGTTCTTCATATGTTGCGTAGGTCTGATCCGAATTGTTCATCATACTTAGAAACGTCTCACTCTGATAATTCATCTCAAAGAAACGCATTCCATAATGATACCCTTCTAACATTGGCTCATCATTCGTCATTTTTCCATTTTCCCACTGATATTCTTCCAGCGGAAACATTCCCAGTGTTCCAAAGATAGTATTCGTTTTTAATTGACCATAAAAGATCTCATACTGCAGATTGCAGGTAAGTACATCCAGTTCCTCCGAAGTAACCTGATTACGCCACAACGCATTAAGCCAGTCAAGTAAGCTCTCCGAGTCCTCTGCATTAGCTGGAATTGTAGATATCCATCCATCTGATTCACATACATTATAATATCTGCCCCGCATATAGAAATTACCATGTGTTTGTGCACCTCTGACT
This sequence comes from Bacillota bacterium, assembly GCA_029558315.1. Taxonomy (GTDB): domain Bacteria; phylum Bacillota; class Clostridia; order Lachnospirales; family Lachnospiraceae; genus NK4A136. The sequence continues at coordinate 20,925 of JAKQFQ010000382.1, read as the reverse complement.
TCCATCTGGATTGTATTATTGTCATGCAAATCGCCGCCAAAACGGCTGTTATCTCCATAGCCGGCAAATAAATCATTCGGATCACTGTCCCAATATCCCATTTTTGACGATATTGAAAACACCAGACTCTCAGCCCGATTCAAAATTGCATGCGAAATTGGCCATTGATAAGGTTGTTGCGACACAGGGATTCTAAAAATCAGAATAAAGAACACTAATGAAAAGGGCAGATAAAACAGTACTGTATTGGGGGTTCTCTTTCCCTTCAGCGCATGGATACCACAGATGCACTGCCACAACAAACATATCGTCACCACTCCGGAAGCCACAGATACCTGATACTTTTGCAGGGTCATAACAAAAATAGTAACAAATGCAGCAATCGGCAAAAGCATCCATGTGACGACTCGCTTCTTAAAGGATGTGCATACAATATACCCCAGAAATGAAACAATGATTAACAATAACGATTCATAAACCAGATTTCCGCTGCCGGTTAGCTGTGCCCATGACATGCCATATTCAAAAAGGCGGACAAAGAATCCAATACCGCCTCCCAGCCAAAGACAGATTGCCGTACCAATTATCAGAATCGCACCCACTATCAGAAACATTTTCTCTCTGCCCAGATAGTTCAATGCAAAAAACAGGAGCACCATCAGTACATTCACTACCAAAATCTGAATCGTACTGGCAGGCACACCAGTCAGATCTCTAATAACAAAAAACACGCAGAGCAATTCAAGCAAAACCTGTATATATTGAAATGTTGTTGCCAGTTTTATATTCCTTTGCACAGAATTTCCTCCATATCATCATCCAGACTGATTCGTTGCACAATTGCTCCATCAGGAAAATGAATTTCTCCCAAACCAATCCTTCCTTCCAGAACAACTACGGATACGGTATTGCCGGAATCCAGCAGCTCCACTATCTTTGCATTTAACTCCCTGCTTACTTTATGAACCAGTAAAATTATGTGTTTACGGCCTTGCTCATAGGTAATGGAATTCTCCAGCAGCTCTTCCGGGGAATGAGCAGACTCCAGTCTTCCTTCCGTTAACATCCGATACAGTACTTCAAATGTTTTCTGATCTTTCAATTCCATGCGAACGCATTGCTCTGTTCCATAAATTGCAGTAACACTCTTACCAAGATGAACGTAATAATTCAATATGGCAAGAAAAGCTTCAATTCTTCTATCATCCAGAATGATATCTTCAAAATCACCATATGCATAATCTTTGGAATCCATCAGTACAATGGTTGAAATTATTTCCTCGTAATCATTCTGTCTTACCATCAATTCATGCATTCTTGCAGAATTCTTCCAGTGAATCCGATGAATGGAATCGCTTGGAACATATTTACGCAGTATGAATCCGGGATCTCTTCCCACAGTCTGGTTTCCGCCTGCTTTCGGATCAGATTCTTCCATCGCAATAGCCAGCTGGTCCAGATATAATACTTTCGGACGTACCACCATTCGAAGCGGCGTTGGAAATGTATATTTCATTGTAAACAGCAAAAACAAGTCACGGATTATTATTTCCCTGACTCCAATCTGATAAGACCCACGATACAGGCAGGTGATTCTGCCTTCCTTTATGACTTTTTCACCCGGTTCCAAGGAATAGTCTTTCTTGTTTTCCTTGAGTGCAATCTCTGCCATGTCTTTCTCAAAAATCAGTTGAACATGTGCAAACGATATGATTCCGGAATTGTCCATCACCAGACGATATGTAACATCTTCTCCTTTGGTTATCATAATTGCAGACGAGGTCTGATATAATCTCAGAAAAAAACGTACCGCAAATAAATAAATCAAAGAAAGAAAGGGCAACAAAACCACCGAAATTGCAAGCATGTAACTCAATCCACCGCCATAAAAGCTTACAAATACCAAAACTGCAGCAAGCAAACAGGCATACATAATCCAATGAACCAGTGTACTACTCAGTATCTTTTTCAAAATGTCACCAACCTATGCTTTTTCTGTCCTGCAGCTAACCGGAACACTGACTGAATTCATTACTCTTTCCATAACCATCTGTTGTGTTCGTTTACCCGCTCTTGCTTCCGGGGTAAGTAAAATTCTATGTGCCAGAACATCCATTGCAATTGCTTTAACATCGTCCGGTATTACATAATCACGATTCATCAGATAGGCATATGCTTTTGCTGCCCTAGTCAGTGCCAGGGAAGCTCTCGGCGATGCACCAAGCAATATTTCTTCATGATCTCTGGTATTCTCAATAATAGAAACAATATAACCAATCACATCCTGATGGATAAATACATTCTCAACTTCCTGACGAATACCGGCAATCTTTGTTTCGGCATCCTTAGTCTGATTGGTCATTTCAGGAATTCCTTCCTTATATATTCCCACCATCTTAATTTCTTCTGCACGATCCGGATATCCCATAGACAGCTTCATCATAAAACGATCCAACTGTGCTTCGGGAAGCGAAAATGTTCCAAGCTGGTTGATTGGATTCTGTGTTGCAATAACAAAAAAAGGTTTTGGAAGAGGATACGAAATACCGTCGATTGTTACCTGTTGCTCTTCCATTGCCTCTAATAAACTTGCCTGTGTCTTGGGAGAAGTACGATTAATCTCATCTGCCAACAGTAGATTATTCATTACCGGTCCCTGCATAACTTCAAAAGCGCCGGTTGCCATATTGTAAACAGACATACCACAAACATCCCCCGGTAATGTATCCGGTGTAAACTGGATTCGTGAAAAGGTAATTCCCAGTGCATGCGCCAGACTTTTCCCAAGCATTGTCTTGCCCACACCCGGAACATCCTCCAAAAGGACATGTCCACCAGCCAGAAAACAAACAAACACTTTCTGAATAACGCTCTTTTTACCGATGATACGGCTCTCAACACTCTTTATCATTTCATCAAGACTACTCTTATATTGCATCATCCATACCACCCTTCTCATAGTACCATTATTATAATATATTTAGGCGGAATCGAATAGTATTTATTTCAAATCATACTTTAAACAGTAATCCACAAAGGCCTCGTTAAACTGCTCGTCTCCAACATATTTCACCTGCTGCAGATATTGGTGTGTTTCAAATCGATTCTGTTCCACCTCAATGGTTGCAACTGCTATGTTAGAGCAATGATCCGATACACGCGCATAATTATTGAGCAGGTCGGAAAGCATGAAGCCATGTTCGATGGTACATCTTCCCTCCTGAAGTCTTATAATATGCCGGTTCTTTATCGTTGCTATCATTCGATCGATTGCCTGTTCTAAGGGTTCAACCTTACGCGCCAGTTCAATGTCATTTTTCTCATAGGACTCTATTGTAATACTAATGATTTCTTTGATTGCACTTTCCAGCATCTGCAATTCCGATATTGCATGTTCTGAAAATTTCGCTTTTTTTAGATTGATTTCCTTTGCAGAGTTCATAATTCCAACCGCATGGTCTCCAATCCTTTCGAAATCACCGATTGTATGAAGCAGCTTTGAGATCTGCCTGCTGTCACTGTCAGATAACTGTTTTCCTGATAATTTGACAAGATAAGTCCCCAGTTCATCTTCATAGTAATCCAGTTTGGTCTCCTGCTCCTCGATTATTTTCTCTTTTTTCGCGTCATACATTGTTGTTAGTGACATTGCACACAGCAAAGTGTTCTTGGCAATATCAGCCATTTTCAGGGTTACCTGATTGCATTCGTATATCGCCATTGATGGGGTATTCAGCAATCGTTCATCAATAAAGGAGTACTGTTCCTTTTCGTTAGTGTCTTTAATAACAACCTTAGCAAATCGCTCCATCCATTTGCCAAAAGGCAGCAATACCACGGTAGTAAACACATTAAATACTGTATGAGATAATGCAATGCCAAAGGGGTCCACCGCCTTACTAAGGAGCGGTAAATTAAAAAATATTTTGGCAACGAAGAATAGTATCAGACATAAAACCGAGCCAAAAATGTTAAATGTCATATGTATGACAGCAACTCTTTTTGCATTCTTATTAACGCCAAAACTGGAAATGATGGCAGTAACACAGGTACCGATATTCTGTCCCATAATAATGGGAATTGCAACTCCGTATGTCAGGGAATCCGTCATGGAGATTATTTGCAGGATTCCGACCGAGGCGGCTGAACTCTGAATGATACCGGTGAATACAGTACCTACCAATACACCAAGAAATGGATTTTCAAATGCCGTCAGAATGCTGGTAAATTCAGGCATTTCAGAAAGGGGCTCTACGGAATCTCCCATGAGTCTCATTCCAAAGATGAGGATTGCAAATCCAACCATAACGGTTCCGATATCTTTTTTCTTCTGCGATTTGGCCCCCAGAATCATCAGGATTCCAATTATGGAAGCAACCAGCGAAAAGTTCTCCGGTTTTAGCAGGGAAATAAAAACATTATCACTTTGTACTCCAGACAAGCTTAAGATCCAGGCGGTCAGTGTAGTACCAATATTGGATCCCATCAACACGCCAACCGTCTGTCCCAGTTCCATGATGCCGGAATTGACAAGGCCAACCAGCATTACTGTTACCGCCGACGAAGACTGGATTGCAATTGTAATACCCGCACCCAAAAGAAGGCATTTCCACCTGCACGAGGTTATCTTCTGAAGGATTTGCTGCAATTTACCGCCAGCCATCTTTTCCAGTCCGGTCGATAGCACATGCATGCCATATAAGAAAAATGACAGTCCTCCAAACAGCATTATAAACGAAAATAGATTCATCTTTTCACTACACTCCTTATCCAGGTTCTAATTCCTCTTACAGTATCATTTCTATGGAAATGATACTGTAATCTTTGTTCCCATCATTTCTTCACTTTCCACAGTAATTACAGCATTATGATACATGGCTCCATGCTTCACAATTGATAGCCCTAAGCCGGTTCCGCCGATTTCCTTGGAATGACTTTTATTAACACGGTAGAACCGTTCAAAAATTCTTTCCTGCTCCTTCTTTGGAATTCCGATTCCGGTATCCGAAACAGTAATCACCTTACAATCCTCTATCTGATTCACCGATACCGTAACCCTTCCACCATCCTTGTTATATTTGATTGCGTTATCTACCAGGTTATAGATCATCTCTTCCACAATCTGTTCCACAGCCATTACCTTGATCGGCTCGCCTGTCATTGTAATGCTGACATTCTTTCTTTCAGCTGCCGCCAGAAGATGTGCAATAACAGCCTCTGCACTTTCATACAGATTGATTTCTTCCTTTGGTGCTGCTACCTCCTTGCCATCCAGCTGTGACAGCTTGATGATATCTCCTACCAGAACGATAAGTCTTTGTGCCTCTCGGTATATATTGCCTGCAAATCGTGGCAGATCTTCTTCCTTTACCAGACCATCCCTGATGATTTCTGCAAAACCGGAAATGGACGTTAACGGAGTTTTTAATTCATGTGATACATTGGCGGTGAATTCTCTTCTCATCCGGTCTCTGCTCTCATGTTCAATCTTCTGCTCCTCAATCTGTTCTTTGATCAAAAGATTCTGTTCCATGATTCTTCCGGTTAAAGGAGACAGTTCCTGATATACCTGTTCGACCTCTGGATGCTGTAAATCTATTTCATTAATTGGCCTGATAATACTCTCGGCAATCCGATACGCCAGAAACACAGAAAGGACTGTCGCCACTGCAATAAGAATACAGAAAATATGTGACATATCTGCAAGTAATGCCCATATGGTATATTTCATGGTTGAGATTCTTAACACTTCTCCATTGTCCAGTCGCACTGCATAATATACCGTTTTTTGCGATAAGGTCGTTGAATAACGTACACTCTCACCAGTCTCATTGTTTAAAGCTTCCTTTACTTCCTGACGGTTCAGATGATTTTCCAACATAGTCACATCTACCACACTATCATAAGTGACTGTTCCATCCGGTTCAATCAATGTGATTCGGTGGGAATTTTCCAAATCAATCCCGTCAAAAAAATCCGTTCCTTCAAGTTCAATCCCACGGGCGATAAAGATAGCTTCGCTCTTTAATTCATTAATGTATTCCTTCGTATAGTAGTCCTGCAAAACAAATACTATAATCGAGATTCCAACAGCCAATACCGTAAGGGCCGTCAAAATGATTCCTTTTAAAATCTTTTTAAACATCTACTGCCCTATTCCTTCCCGGTCATGGTCTTCTCCTATTTTGTATCCAATGCCTCTGACTGTATGAATATAATCTCCATGAGGTCCAAGCTTTTGTCGAAGTGTCCGAATATGAACATCCACAGTTCGGCTCTCTCCATCAAATGAATATCCCCAGATACGATTCAGAAGCTGATCTCTGGTATATACGACATCCATATTTTCAATTAGCAGTTTTAGTATTTCAAACTCTTTACGTGTTAATACAATGTCTTCTCCCTTTACCCGAACAATATGTTTGGACGGACAACAATACAATTCTCCGATCAGATACTCGCTTCTGTGTTCCTGCTGTTTGGCACGCCTGAGCAATGCTCTGATATGTGCAAGCAATTCCATCATGCCAAATGGTTTTGTTACATAATCGTCTGCTCCGGAATCCAGCCCCATCACCCGGTCATACTCTGACCCCTTGGCTGTAAGCATCATGATTGGAAGATACTGTGTATCAGCATTGTTACGAAGTTTCTTCAGAATCGTGATACCATCCTCCTGCGGAAGCATAATATCAAGCATAATCAGTTCCGGAATCTGTTCCTGTATAGCCTTCCAGAATTCTGACGGCGTTTCAAATCCCTGTGCTTCATACCCAGACTGATTCAGTGTATATATGATGAGCTCTCGTATGCTGTTATCATCTTCCACCAAAAATATCATTCTTTGCCTCCTTCGTACCTCTTTATTATAATAAACCATCACATGAACCGCTATTCATTTTGTGTTAAATCTATGTAAAATCCATGTAAAATAATGTCGTCTTATAAAATTCTGCACCAATGTGCTTCGTAAACCATCAAATGAAGCAAAAGACGGTAAATGCTGTCGCATAGCATTTACCGTCCTCTTCTCAGATGACCTTATTTGTATGATGTGATATCATCCATAACAATCAGAAGCATTTCTTTTTCATCAAGATTCTCTGCCTTTTGAAAAATAGCATGAACCCAACGGGTAGTACCATCCACGCAAATAATTCTATTGTGTACCTCCTCCGGTTCGCAATCTGGCGATTTCTTTGCTCTCTCAAGTGCTTCCGATACATTCTTATAATCTACCGGATGTACATTCTTAAGCATCTTTCGATCCTTCATGTTTTCCAGGTAATCATCCTTACTGTGATAACCAAAGATTTTCCATGTTGTCTCATTAAAGCTGACCAGATCCCATGCTTTGCCGTTTCTGATAAGCTGCATAACCGCACACGGTACCGCTCCATACAGCATCTGTTGCATCTTCTGCTGCTTTGCTAATTCTTTTTCCTGGAATGCCCGTAGTGCTTCATTGGTTACCTGTTTCTCAATATCCATCACAATAACACTTGCCGAGATATGATGGCTGGATTTGCGGAACACACTTCCGGTCATTTGAACCCATATCCAGCTTCCATCCTTGCATATATGTCTGAATTGCACCTGATGAACAAGGGGCTTGCCTGCAAGTATATCCGAAATAAGGTTTCTGCATTTTTCCAGATCCTGCGGATAAATCGTAGCCAGCGGTGTATTAGCGAAATACTGTTCATACTCCTGACGTGAATAACCAAACATTTCCGGAACTCTGTCATTAAAGTAAACTGTTTTTATCTTATCTGTGATCTCAAAATACATGATTCCGCCCGGAACACTCTCCATAACAGCAGTCAATCGTTCTTTTAATCTACTGTTTCTAACAAGAAGATCCATTTCCTGTGATATGTTATCTACGGCAAGATAGAAAATAGTTCTTCCTTCATTCTCTGCAAGTAACCGGATTCGATTACGTGTTATAACCTCGCGCGCAGAACCTTTGATCGGTTTTGATTGTAATTCTACTTTGCCTTCTTTCTTTGTTCGAATCACCTCATTCAACGTTTCTCGAAACTTCTGTTTGTTGTCTTCATCAAAACGTCCAAGAATGTTATATTGATATTTCACATAATCCTCCCGATTGCTTCCGATCTCCTCAAGAAACTTATCATTGATTCGAACCGCCTCTACCCGTTCCCCATCATACTCAATAATCATAGCTCCGCCAACAAAATCATTAAACAAAAGCGTTGATTGTGTTGAGGCATTCAGGAAGTCCTGGGCTCCGCTAATATCTGCCAGGAATGAGTCCTTAGATACATTGTCGTTCTCCGCCGAAGAAAGCATGGCAACATAATCTTCCATCGGCATTGGTCTCGCGAAATAGTATCCCTGCATATAGTAGCATCCCATACTGCAAAGATATTCCGCTTGCGTCAGTGTCTCAATACCCTCTGCCAACACAGGAAGTTTAATCCAGTGTGCCATACGAATAATCGAACTTAATATACTTCCGCTTCGATTATCAGCTTCTCCATGCTGCTCCATGAATTTCATATCCAGTTTCAACATATCTACCGGAACTTCCTTTAAGGTATTCAAAGAAGAGTAGCCACTTCCAAAGTCGTCCATTTCCAAGGAAAATCCCGCATTTCTCAGCTGAATGACTGCATCCAGCAGTTGTTCCGGATTATCCATATAGGCCGATTCCGTAATCTCTAATCTCAGATTCTGAGGTTCTAAATCGTATTTACTCATCAAGTTGAGTAACACTTCGCATAAATGTGGATTATAGATATCAATTCGGGAGACATTCACCGAAATCGGAATAACATTGATTCCTGCATCGATTAATCTGCGTTGCAGCTTACATACTTCCTCCCAAACATATTCATCCATCTGGGTAATAAATCCATTGTGTTCAAAAATCGGAATAAACTTGCCCGGAGGAATCATCATTCCTTTCTTGGGATGGTTCCAACGAACCAAAGCCTCAGCGCCATGCAGCGAATGATTGGCATAATTGTATTGGGGCTGCAGATAGACCAGAAACTGTCCATCCCGCAATGCGCCCTTCATATCACTGATGATTTCCTGTTCTTCCAAAAGCTGAGTACGCATACTCTCATCATAGAAAGCAATTTTCTTCTTATAGCTTCCTTTCACTGAGCAAAGAGCAAGATGCGCCCGATCGCACATAATCCTGATGTCCATAGAATTATCCTCAATTCGATAGACCCCTATACAAAAACTCAGTTCGTAACGATTCAATTCTTCTCCTAAAAGTGCCTCCACTTTTTCTACTGCATTCTTTTCATCAAAATATTTCGTATTAATGCAAGTGACAAAATGATCAGCCGCCCAATGTCCATAAACATAGTTCTTGGACTGTACCAGTTCTTTGTGCCTTCTTCCAATTATCTGTAACAGCCGATCTCCCTCTGCAACTCCGTAAATATCGTTAAACATCTTGAAGCGGTCAATATCCCAACGAATAATATAATATTTTTCATCCGGTTCATTGGTCAGCATCTGTGTTGCCATTCTGCAAAATGCCTGTTTGTTATAGATTCCCGTCAAATCATCGATTTCTGACTGTCTCAGTAACTGTGCATAAACCTTATTCTGTTCCTGTAATTTAAGTGCACTGTTTCTAAGAATAATGTTACGAACACGGCGCAATACAATCTGGGGATTCAATGGCTTTACAATCACATCGATTGCTCCCATATCAAGTGCCTTCAACATGCTGTTGGTCTCTTCACTCGAAGTGACTACCAAAATAGGGATGTTACAAAGCTGTGGATCTTTGTTCATTTCTTCCATTACTTCATAGCCATCCATTCTTGGCATGATAATATCCAAAATAACAAGAGAAGTATCTGGATGACTCCGCAGGGTTTTGACAGCTTCAATACCATCTTTGGCGGTTTCTACCTGATATTCTTCTCCAAATATTTTACTCATCAGCATTCTGTTGGCTTTAGAATCATCCACTGCAAGAATCGTAGCCTTATTCTGCACCTCCGTCACTGATTATCCCTCCCCGTTGGCTAATCGAATTCCCTCCTGTGTCCGTAAATAAGTCTGTTTCATTTTCTGAAAATACTGTTCTACAATTATATCCTCAATCTGGGCCTGTCTTAAGTAGTCCACCATCTTTGTTGTAATTTCAAAAAGCTCGAACATGTCAACATTTCCACATGCTCCCTTTAACTCATGCGCACACTCAAACAACGCGGCATAGTCTTTGCTTTGCATTGCTGCCTCTGCTCTTGTCAGAATCGTATCCTCTAAGAAGCTAAGCAATACTGCCTCATATAAAGCTCCATCTCCTAAAAAACGTTCTTTTCACTTTTCGTAATTTATTCCATATTCAAAAAGCAATCCAGTATTCATATGCTTTGACCAATCGCCTTTCCTTTTTCCTTCCCGCTTAACAAGAGGAAAAAATAAAAAAGGATGTATTAATGAGAACATTGATACATCGAATAACAAAAACTGTATTATGCCCCCCACCCTAAAAACTAATTAATTCAATTATATGCCACCTTCGGCTAAAAGACAACCTTTTTAGTCAAGAAAAGGCTTTTTGCCATTTAGCCGAAGCAGCGTGACTAATAGGGGCTATTGTATGCAGATGCTTTATCCACAGCTTCCTCCAAAGATAATCCGGCAAACTCCTGTGCACTAAAATATCTTCCGGATTTCCGGTCCTCCAGAAATGCTCCAACAATAATTCCGGGAATTGCACTTTCCGGAGCATTCGGTGCCTTGTTGCCCCCAAGATCGGTTCTGCACCATCCCGGATCAGTAAGACTAATCATAACATCTGTTCCATTCAGTTTAGAGCCAAGATCAATCGTAATCTTATCCAGTGCTGCTTTACTTGCTGAATATCCAGCCTGTTCCGGTTCAAGCTGTATTCCACTTGTCGTATTCACAATTCTGCCGAAGCCTCTCTTTATCATCTTCGGCAGAAAATGATAACAAATCAGTGCCGGTGCAATCGTGTTTACTGCGAAACTAACGGAATAGTCAGAAACAGGCGTCTCAAAGTACTCTGTTCTGTATGCAATCTGTAATCCTGCATTATTCAGTACAATATCAACATCCACGCCAAACGAATCAATTGTATCAAGCATCTTTCTGACACTATTCTCATCTGACAATTCTGCAGATACAGCGTAGGCTTCTACGCCAAGTTCTTTTACTTGAGTAATTACTTTTTCACAATGTGCCGCATCTCTGCTTTGCAGAATCAGATTACACCCCTGTTCTGCCATTTTTAGAGTGCTTAGATAACCCAGTCCTCTGGCGGCTCCGGTAATTAATGCCCATTTTCCTTGAACATTTAACATTTGTTTACCCTCTCTTTCCCAATATTCACAGTGTCTGTAAGAGCATTCTACTCCATGTCAGCAGGTTTATCCATGTTTTTTTTATGAAATTCCCTAAGCACATAAGAGAAGCACTCAATATTTGTCAATCCCATTGCCAAAAGCATTTCCTTGCTCTTTTCTTGTTCTTCTCTGGTGTGATACTGTGGGATGAAAGGGATCCTGACTTTGATTTTATCTGTTCCAACCCGCTTTAGCAAAAGTTGCAGATTTTCTCGCATAAGTTGCCCGGAGCATCCTGTATATGCCTGGTAGGTAGATGCATTCATTGATTTGCAATCCACGATATAATAATCAATATAAGGAATCAGCTTTTCGACATTCTCCCATGGCACAGCCAAAGAGGTCTCCAGATTATATTTCCAGCCTGTCTGATATGTTTGAAAGAAGCATTCCAAAAAATCGCACTGTAAAAGAGGTTCTCCACCGCCAAACGTTAATCCGCCTCCGGTTGCAAGATAATACAGATTATGCGCTTTTACACGATCGTATAATTCCTCCACCGTTATTCTTTTGATTTCTTCTCTGCATATTTTTGCCTGTTCGTTAATACACCAGGCACACTTCAAAGGGCATCCATAGGATGTTACAAGCGTTGTTACACCTTCTCCATCCACCTCCATACGAAGTGGCGAAATCAAATATAGCGGATAAGTTGGTATTGTAGTGTCCACACTATTTCTTTTCTCTGTCGTGCTTCTTACTTTCTTCTTCAGGCGTAGGAGCACCCTCTAACGGTTCATCAACATATCCTTCTTCTCGGATAATCTCAACCTCTCCATCCAGTCTTTCTGTATCTTCTGTAGGTTTTTCTGTGGTCTCTGTGTCTCCTTGGGTTTGCGTAATCTCATCGATGAAATCCGTCGGAGCGCATGCAGTTAGACTTCCTGCTACTCCAATCGACCCTAACGCAATTCCAAGCACAGCCACTGTTTTACCAAGTTTCTTTCTTCTGTCTAATTCCTTTTCCAGATAGCTTAGTTCGGCTTCGCACCTTGGGCAGGTTCCTTTACACTCTCCTTGAAATGTACATTCATGCACTGCAATTTCAATATCATTTCTCTTAGCAATCTGCTGTCTCAATTCTTTGAGGGCACGACATTTTTCTTTTCCTTTCATAACTCTCTTCCTTAATGATCGTGTGTTCCAAATTGTTAACCTATACATTTTGATGGTTGACAATACGTTTTATTCATGTTATCGTTACGTTATCCCAAAACAAGCTTTGTTATAGATACGCATACCTGCATAGCTATTTATGGAAAATTATTAATTTTAGGAGCATTCTTATGAATCAATCAAAATTGCGAATAAAAGATATGACAATGATCGCTCTCTTCACTGCAATCATTGTCATATGTTCTTGGATCACGATTCCAACCGTAGTTCCCTTTACTTTACAGTTGTTTGCCATCTTCACGACCCTTGGTCTTTTAGGCGGACGTCGTGGTACAATCGCTGTTATACTTTATCTTTTACTGGGTATTATAGGGATACCTGTCTTTAGCGGAATGCGTTCCGGGATCGGTGTTCTTCTTAGTACCACCGGCGGATATTTGCTTGGTTTTCTTCTATCAGCTCTGGTGTACTGGTTGATAACCTCCCTATGGAAAAGTTCCTTACCGATCATGGCAATCGCTATGGTTCTTGGTCTTCTCCTGTGCTATCTTTTTGGAACCGTCTGGTTTCGCTTTCTTTATACCCAGAGTAATGGTGCAATTACCACACTTGCCGTTCTTCAGATGTGTGTATTCCCTTTCCTGATTCCGGATTGTATTAAAATCATACTTTCCTTAATCATGATTAAAATACTTCGGAAGAGATTACCTCAATAACTTCTAAAGATTCGCTTCTAAAGATTCTCATCCACGCGAATCCCTTTGAGATCTTCTTTAGTTAATTGCATTTTCTCAGTCAATTCCTGGAGTTTACGCTTCCATTCTTCACTGTTTTCGTCAAGGCGGACAACATTTTCCAGAATTTCCTGAGAATTAGCAGACGTCTCACTATCCTCTTTCTTAGTCCGCTCCTCTAGAGCTTCTTTCTCTTCCTTCTTCTTATGTGCTTCTTCCACTTTCTTAGCCAGTTCTTCCTCTTGCTTCTCTTTAGCTTCCTGCATGGCAATTCCGATGACATCCTGCGTGGCAGCTTGTGTGATGGCATCTGCTGACTTTGTTGCATCTACCATTGCATGGCTCTTCAGCTCTTCTATCTTGGTATCTACAAGTGCAGCATTCTCACTGCGAATCATCATACGGTTAGATTCTTCTGTCTTCTCCCATAGTTCCTGCATAGTCTCAATCTCTGCCAGTGCGTCCTTTGCAACTGCCTGATCCTCTCCCTCAGCAGACATCATCGTCTTCTTCTGTTCCTCAAGCCGCTTTATCTGGTCCTGAGCTTCTTTCATGTTCTGCTTGTTCTGATCAATCCTTCGGTGTGCTTCCTCTTTACTCTGATCAATTTGCTGCTGCCCCTCAAAAACATCTCCAACAATCTTCATTGCCTGTTTTTGTGCCTCTTCCTTACGCTGTCTGATCAATTCCGAGGTCTGATTCGCAACTGTACTGTTTCCTGCAAATATGGTTGTTCTGTTCTGTGACAGTTCCTTCTGTCCCTGTATGTCGATCTGCTTTACTCCACTAATCTTCATTGTGCATCTCTGCTTTCTTTTTTATGAGTAATACTCTATTTGGTATATCGACACATTTCTGTATGAAATAAAGTAAGTCATCTCAACTACTTCTACTGACTTCCTAAAATCCCTTCAATTCCATTGGTCTCAAAAGCCTCTTTATAATATCCAAGTTCTTCCTGAATTAATGCATCTATTACATTCATGCCCAGTAATTCTACCGGAGCCTTATCATCTGTCAGCAATAAGTTACCTGCTTCATATTTTATCATATTGGCATCAACACGTTCCATCATTGACGAAAGATCCGCCTGTGGCAATTGTAAGCATTTATCTTCAAAATCAGTTATCATATCTGGATTCATTGACGCAAAGAGTATCTGATTCGAGCTATAATATACATCCACCAGATACACCTCCGAGAACACGCTTGCAATTGTATCCGACAGATAATCATTGATTCCCCCGGGTTGTCCCGAGTTCATATTCATATTTACAACCATCACTCCGTTCTCTTTTAAATGCTTCTTTACTTCCGTAAAGAATTCCACAGAAGACATTTGAAATGGGATGGTAATATCCTGATATGCATCTACCATAATCACATCATAAGTTCCAACTAATCCCTGCAGATAAGCGCGACCATCATAATTCACTGTAGAAACACTCTCCGGCAGATCAAAATAAGTTCTAGAAAGTTCTGTGATTTTCTCATCAATCTCGACTCCCTGTGCGACAAGATTAGGGAAATAACGCAGGCACTGCCTTGCATAGGTTCCGGTCCCCATACCAAGAATCAACATTTCTCCTGCATCCTCACCCACGATTCCAGCCATTAACGGAGCCGCCATTGCATAATCATAATACATTCCTGTCAGCTGGTCTTCTTTCATCATGATAGACTGAACACCAAATAAGACATTGGTGGAAAGCATAACACTATTCTCATCCTCCTTAACCTGAAGATAATTATAGACAGATTCTCCTTCGTAAAGCAGGGATGGCTCCCAAAAAGCAAAGCTGTTGGATTTCCCAAGGAACATACAGATTAAAAATATTACCATACCCGCAATCACATGTCCTGTTTTTCTTTTGCTGCTGATAAAATACATGATTGCCAGCAAGAATAAGATTCCTCCAAAAATGTAGAAGGTCACTGCTGTTCCAACTGCCGGAATTGTGACAAATGTCGGCAGAAATGTTCCAATAATACTTCCAATGGTATTATAGGCGCCCAGCGTTCCAACGACCTTTCCGCTGTCTTCTAAGCTTTCTACAGTGTACTTGGCCAATGACGGAGTTACCGTTCCAAGTAAAAACAGCGGAAAAACAAAGATAATCATACACGCAAGAAATGCTGCTATAATCAGAAAATTCTGATTAATCGTCACCACCATAATTCCTGCAATTGCCAGAATAATGTATTTACCCACCAGCGGGATCGCCGCAATCCACACGGATGCTACAAGGATACGCAGATAGAGCTTATCTGGATTCGCATCCTTATCTGCACTTCTACCTCCATAGATATTTCCCAATGCCATTGCTATCATAATGGTTCCGATAATAATCGTCCATACGATTTGAGATGAACTAAAGTATGGTGCCAGCAAACGGCTTGCTCCCAATTCAACTGCCATGACCGACATTCCGGCAAAGAACTCCGTCAAATACAGATATCCTTTTTTTCTTAATATTGCCGGTCGTTCCATCGGTCGATCCCCGGTCTTAGTTACATTTTTACTCACATTTAGTCTCCTTTCAGACTTGATTTAATAAATATATTCCTAATGCATATAGTGGAATCAAAAAAACAACTGAGGCAATCGTAAAGTAAATTAAGTATTGCCCTTTCTTATCCTGATATTCTCTTGCAACACATTTGTAGGAAATCAGACTCGCCATAGAAGCTATCAGCGTCCCCAATCCACCAAGGTCTACGCCATAGAGCAATGCCTGATACCGGTCGGTAAAACCGGATAAGAGTATGGCTGCCGGAACATTACTGATTATCTGACTAAAAAGCACACCAGTCAGTAGTTCCTGCCCTTTAAGATGGCTTGCTAAATAAACTGAGATCCCGTCAATCTTTTCCATGTTCCCTACAAAAATAAAAAATGCCACAAACGTCAATAACAAACTATAATCCACATGCCACAGCGTCTTTCGATCCATTAAAAAGACCGCAAACAACGTAAAGACTAAAGCATAAGAATAGCGCAATACATCCGCCACCACCAACAAATTAACAAAGAAAAGCAGTAAATAGAATCCTATCAGCATCACTTTTTTAGGATTCCTTTTCGTAGCCGCTTCAACTGCTTCTTCTGTTGCAACAATAGGTTGCTTGTTGCGTCCTGTTAGGAGCAACGTACAAAGGAGCAGTAAAATCCCACTAGTCGCAGTCAAAGGCAGCATGAGTAAAAGAAAGTCGCCTAATCCGATTCCCATTACATCATACAAATACAGATTCTGTGGATTGCCAATTGGCGTTAGCATACTTCCAAGATTCGCAGCAAGTGTCTGTAGCGTTACCACAGGAATCACCAGTTTCCTCGCATCTGCCATAGCAAGCGCCGTAAGTGCCAATGGTACAAACGTAATGAGTGCAACATCATTTGTAATTATCATCGAAAAGAAAAAACACAGAAGAACTAGAATCAGACTAATCTGCATGGAGTTTTTCACTTTGCCAATCATAGCCTTTGCGATTCGATCAAATACTAAAAGACTTCTCAAGCCCTCCATGACAACCATTAGTCCTAGCAGTATCGCAAGTACTCTGAAATTAATATATTCCAGATAGGACGGCGAAGGTTTTATAAACAGCATTGATAATATCGCCAGCAGTAAGGCCACACTTAGTACAGTTTCCTTTTTAATAAATGCTTTAATATGTTTCATTGTCCATACTTCCTATGCTCTGCTGTCATGACAGGTAAAATAAATCACCTGATATTCCTGTGCAATCGTTGTTAAAAATTTCTTCGCAAGTTCTACCTTCTCATCGTCAAGATTGACAAATGAATCATCGATGATAATAAAAGGTTTCTCGTTCTGATACATTGCATGAATCAATGCCAGTCGAAGGCAGATTGCCACCAGATCCTGATTGCCCATACTAAGGAATCCTGTTTCCCGGTATTCACCGGCTTCCTTTTTGGTCAGATTAATATTGGCATCCATTCGAAATTCTCCCTGTGCATCCGAGAGCTGTCCGTAATATGTATCAAATGCACTCTTTACTGGATTCATATATCTTGCAAGAAATTGTTCCTTAGCGTTCTCCAGATACATGGAAGTCTTCTCAAGAATATCCAATTGATGCTTTTTATGGGCAAATTCTTTTTCCTTAACTTCCAATGCGGCTTCTACTTCCTCTAAAGCACCCGCTTTCTCCAGTGCCTCGTTTAGTTGTCTTACATAACTTTTCCGGATATTTTCTTTCTCCTCAAGAAGTTGTTCCAGCTCTTCAATTCGTCTTCCCAATTCCTCTGTATTTCCCTTGGGTAATTCTGTTTGCAATTCCATCAAAAGCTTGACATCATTCTTACTCTCAAATTCTTCTTTCTCCTTCTTAGAACGTTCCAACTCTTCTTCTCTATGCCCCAGAGCATTCATCTGATTACGGATTTCTTCTAACAGGGCACTCATTCCTGCTTCCGTCCACGCCATCTGTGATTCCTCTTTCTTACCGACATAACGAAGGAAAACTGAGATTTCTTCCAATGCTGTTTTCTCATCCTTGTTGGCGCGTTCCTCTTTTTTGATTTTGTCGGAATAATCAAGATACTTATGTTTCTTCTTTTCTAATTCGACACAAAGCTGTGCATAATTGCCCTGATTTAAAATCGCATCCGGATAATAGGGATCCAGAAGCACACAAAGCTGCTCCTTCAGAGATTTTTGACTTTCTTCATATCCCTGTTTTGCGTATGTTTCATTCTCTTTACAGAGTTGCTGATAGCGGTTCCACTCGCCCTTTAGTCGATATAGAATATCCATTACTTTTGCTTCTGAATAAGTCAGATGATAGTCTTCAAAAAACTCACGTAGAAGCATTTCAATCTCTCTTATGTTTTCTTCATCCATACGGATTTCATTTTCAAGCTTAAGCAGATCCTGGTTCTCAGGTTCTCTTTCCTGTTCTTGTGTGCCTTTAGCATGGGCAGGCACTTCTCTGGTCTTTTTTTGTTTTCTGAAAAATGAAAAAGCTATAACAATCACGCCAACAGCCATAACCGCCATGGCGATATACACAGACCAAATAAGGCATACAATTCCTACGAATAAAAGAAGCAATCCGGGGATCAGAAGCATCAATTGCTGTTTCATCACTTCCTTCTTTTTCTTCTCTTCTTCCTGTTGTTGCTGTGCTTGTAATTGCTGCCTTCTAAGTTCTTCCTGTTGTTCCTTAAGACGAGTCATAGCAACCAGCGTATTCTGTCTTTGAAGTAATCCAGCCTTGATTTCTCTTCTCAAATCGCATTTTTCTATCAATGAGTCAATATCATTGGGCGGATTCTCGGTAAATTGTTTACGTAAAGCCTCCAGTTCTTTCTGATCCTCTATCGAAACATTTTCCTTAGCAATTGTTAACTCCAACTGCGACAGCCGCTTTGCCAGAGTCGATGCATTGTTGATTTCTTCCTCACCGGGAACACCATTCTCGAAATATTCCTTCATGGTACGATACTCGGTTCGTTCCTGTTCACTCAGTGAAGCATCCTTCTTTATCTCTTGTGCAAGAATGACTTGTCTGTGATTCCTGACTGCATTCCCAATCATTTCTTCCGTCGGCAGTTCCTTGCCAAAATAAGCTCGCGTCTCCTCGTACAGTACCACCTGCTGTTTCCAGTTTCTAACCTTATCAAGGTACGCTTCCTTCTTCGCCTCTAACTCTTTTTGTTCACCCAATTGTCGAAACTGCACTCTTGTTTCTGACAGCTCCTTATTGTATTCCTGACATTGCTGTAATAACTGTCTGCCGGACTCCTCTAGTTTTTGAATGGAAGAATCAAGGTTCTCCTTCCCCCTAAGCAGTTCTTTGTCATTGGCAATCTCCAAAGAAAGTTTCTTTAGTAATCCGGTAGCACGTCTTGCCGACAGTTCATTAATCCGGTTTTTCAGGCTCTCCTGAACCTGGTTATGACGATTAATATCATCCAGACTGTCCTGAAGGTTTCCTATTTTGGCATTAATACTATCTGTACTTGAACTTTCACAGGCATCCTGCGGTATAAATATGGTCTTTAGGAAGGATTCCTGATTAATCTTAAACAACTCTTCTCCAATATTGGAAGAATATTGATCACACTCCAAATTCGTGATCAGATTAATCAGATGGAATCGATCCTCTTTCTCCTTTTTGCCAAAAACTCTGCTGATTTCATACTGCTGCCCCTCTGTCTCAAACACCAGTTGACCGCCGTATATTCCGCCCTGCCATGGTTGATAATGCATTCGTTCCCGTTCCTGAATGCTGCCACTTCGTTTACTATCATTGGCAAATCCATAGAACATCACCTTAATAAATGCAGCAAGAGTACTCTTACCCCACCCATTCTTCTGATTCATTATTGTCAGATTCTTTTCAAAATCGATTGTCTGATTGCTAAGTTTACCAAAATTCTCAATATGACAGTTGATTATCCTCATTCGTCCAGCGCCTCCCCCGCCAATGCCTGAATACCCGCACGTACAAGTTCTGCCTTTTCCTCCTCCGATAAAGAGGTCTCCCCCATAACCAGTCGCACATACTCCCCTTTTAGTGAGACATCATTAACATAGTCACTATAATCCACTCGTAATTTCATCTCATCATAGATCTTTATATAATAGAACTGCTCTTTTAGCTGTGTCACCAGATACACGATATTCTTTTCACAGTTAACATCAACGGTTCCCGTCAGTACCACTTTCACAAGATCTCCTGAAGGAATCTGTTCCTCCTTAAGTCCTTTGTTAATCTTAGTCAATATCTCAGGACTTGTCTGAGAGCCACTTGCATCAATTGTGACCGTATGCAGTCTTCGCCTTGCAAATGGAATAAAGGTATCCTCCCATTCATTTGCATTTTTGCATTCCAGAAGAACAAATCCATGCTCGCCACACTCATCAAATCCACGGCCTTCCAGGCAACCGCAATATCTCCATTTAGCCCTGTTATCCAGTCTGCCCTGAGAGGGTTCATGTACATGTCCCAGTGCAAGATAGTCAATCCCTTTATTCTTTAATGCTTCCAGATGAATTACCTCTGCCTTATCCTTCGATGCATACTTATTCTGCTGTCCATGAAGCATGACAATATTGTATGCTTCATGATTAAGAACAAGAGCATCATAAATATTTTCCCCTTGAGTGTTTTCCAGTTCCACTCCGGTAAATACGACCCTGCTTCCGTCTTGGCCAATCTGTTCATAACTTGTCCACTGATTGGAAAAGAGTCTTAAATTGTCAGGAATCACTTCCATTGTATGAATGAAATTAGAAACGTCGTGATTTCCATTCAAATAATAAAAAATGATATTCGGATGTGATGTGACTGCATTGATGATGGCATTTTTCGTAGACGCATAAATATTGGAAGTATCAAACAAATCTCCAACAATCATGACTGCCTCCACCTCTTCCTTCTCTGCCCATTCAATCATACGAAGAAATGTTGCAAGAATCTCCAGCCGGCGTTCCTTTGCCTTTACTGTATCCAGATTCGATGTCATTCTGGCATCCAGATGAATATCTGCACAATGAATAATTTTCATCTTTTTCTTCCCCCTTTACTCTTGGTAGTGTCAAATTTCACTACCTATTTTATTGTTTTAACCTTGATTATCAGGGAGTTTATAATAAAAAGAGCACTCCCCCCTTTTTTTTGATATAATGTCCTCGACTAAAAATCCAAGATATCGAAAGGAGCAAATG
>JAKQFQ010000353.1 GCA_029558315.1 Bacillota bacterium | reverse complement strand
TAAAAAAATTAGATTTCATCTTATTTAAATATGATTCAAATTAAAATAAAAAAAATAAAAAAATTTGGCGATTAAATCGCCTAATATATTCTTAGATTCTTAGAGTAGTTTGAAGAATGGATGTTCTTCAATCATTTCTGTTCCAAGGTCTTTAGCCGCTTCAGCAATAAATATGTCAGTCATTGCACATGCTGGGAATGCCATTGAAGCGTTTTCAATAGGTCCTATGAGTACGAAATCTCCACCTGCCATCTGCATGATCATGTTTGATCCTACATCAGCTACAGGCCAGGCTTCTGGGTGTCCCTCTCCACCTTTCTCTGTAGATTTTTTGTAGTTTCTCATCCAGTCCCAGGCAGATGGTACGTTGTGTATACCTGCACCTGATGGGTATCCCCATTTGCTTTTCTGCATGAAGGATGTTCTGACTGCTGGTCCTGCTCCCTGTCCTAATGGTGTAACTGCTACGTCCATGAGTGGTTTGTCGATTCCAGACTCTGCGGCCATCTCTAAGAGACCTTTATCCAGTACGCTTCCACCGTTTTCCCAGATGTCTAATTTACCCTGGGGTGTCATGTCCATTGCGTTGAACCCTAGAACTATAGATGCAGATAGGTCAGTTTCTCCTACTGCTACTATTTCTTCAGCTTCTGCTGCCATGTTTATTGAGTTGTAGATTGCTCTATCGGCTAATCCTACTTCTGTTGCGTATTTTGCTCCGGCTATTCTTGCTTCTGCTGATGTTGAGTCTATGAGGAAGGGGTAGTCGGAATGTTCCCCTACAAATTCCAGATATTTAACGATTGCTTCTGGAGTCTGTCCGAAGGTGTGTACCCAGTGAGGGTTACCTGTTACATCAGACATTTCTTCCTGTGTTTTCATCAGAGCCTGTGCTTTTTCTGCGTCGAATATACCGGCCTTTTCATCTTCAATAATGTTGTGTCCACCATAAAATATGGTACCTGCTAAAACAGTTGGATATTCACCTGGCTGTCCTCCACATTTGACGCCAGCAATATCTAAAACAACTTGTTCTTTGTCAAATCTAAACATACATAAACCTCCATTTTACTAGATTCCAAAGGCAGTTAAGAATGCTCCTACCTTAACCACATTGAATGCCACAAATAGGATTATCAGTCCTATTATAATTCCGTATAAAATACCAATATCTCTACCTATTTGTTGACCCATACGCTGGTTGATTTCACCCCAGGTGAATTCTACCTTGTCTTCCATGTCGTCTAATCTTTCATTTGCCTTGTTGAATGCATCTGCAGGGACAAGAACGGCTGGTACTATATCTTTATCTTCGTCTGCCATTTTATCATCCTCCGAAGTATAATGTCCAAATTACAAATGGAAGAACTAAGACTAAAGCCAGGATTACTCCTACGGCTATACCATAAATACGGGTGGCTATAAGCCCGGCAAATAATCTTTGGTCTCTACCTATCAGTTGTGTTCGGTATTTAACATCTTCTGCGACTTTTCTTATGCCTCTAATGTTAGGTTTATTTGATATCAAAACCATCTCGAAAACCCCCTATCTCAGGAATAATATAGTT
>JAKQFQ010000351.1 GCA_029558315.1 Bacillota bacterium | reverse complement strand
TAGTTCTGGTATAAACGGTAGTCGGTTGCTATTTCTACATCTATTATGTCAACTCCGGTTATTATCACGCTTATCTCATCACTCGGTTCACTCTCATTTCCCTGATTGTCTGTTGCAATTATTCTGTAGTAATACTTTGAGTTCTCTCCTGAGTAAGTGTCAATAAACTGAGCGGTGTCCCCGAGTGTACTGTCGGGTAGTATAAGATAGAGATGCGCAGAATCGGGGGTAAATCCCTGAACCGTATCTCTGAAAACATGATATTCCTTAAAGTCGCTTTCACTGTTCTTTTTCCATGTGAAAATGATTTTCTTTTCATTTATATTGGCAGTGTACTTTATATTCCTGGGGGGATTAGGCGGCAGGTCGAGATACTGATAACTCTGCCCGAGAGGTCCACCGTACATTCCAATATCGCTTCTGCTTCCGTCAACGTCAAGAATATTCGGGTCTCCCGCATCTATTCCGGGGGAGTGCATCTGTAAATGGTAGTCTGCGTTGCTTATTGCGTTAGGGGGAAATGTGCCCGGAAGAGAATCTTTTACAAACATAGGATCTGCTTTTATATCATGTAACCCTAAGTTATATGGCGGGGGTATGCTTTTTTTGTTTTCCCAGAATACATTGTAGTCTGAATTGGGCTGTTCTTCAAGAACAAATGCTCTTGTGTTCCTTAAAAATATATTATTTCTTATTGTGGAGTTTGATCTGGGTTTCTCTAAAACCATTGAATTAATCTCGGGATATCTGTTTTCTAAAAATACATTATTGGTTACAAAATAAGGATCAGACCATATTGAATGCATTCGTATTGTTACTATTCCTCCCAATCTGATAAACAAGTTGTTTTTTACGGTAAGTTTTCTGTGTGGTGCCGTGGCCGAATATATCCCTGCTGAATTCCCTGTTCTTGGATCATCTTTACCAATAAATATGTTGTTTAGCAGAGTCCCATTTCCCCCCTCACCATTCAACCAGGCAACTCCATTTTCTTGCGTAACGTATATTAGAGAATTGAGCAACACTGGAAAACATGTCTGTAATGTGCACCATGTTTCTATTCCGACTTCAACATTTGAGATTATTAAGTTTCTTAATGTATCACTTGATTGGTATGTATTAATAGCACAGTAGCAATTATAGATTCTACAATTTGTTACTTTAATGCTTCCATAAAAATCTTTCTGAATGATACCCCGATATGCATAGTCCAATCTTCCTGAAATTCCAAATCCTTGTATTACAACGTTATTATACGATCTGATTGTATATATTTTATCTTGAACCCCGCTTAGAAGACAGCTATCCATACTGCTGCCGATAAAAGTGATTGCGGCGTTTATGATAAGACTCTCTTTATAAACACCATTCGCAACAATTACAGTATCACCATCCACACAAAGGTTAAAGCATTTTTGTATTGAATCACTTGCCGTTTCCCAGGATATATATGGGGGTGTGCTGCTGCCGGTTTTGCTTACATACCTTATTGTTCCAAACGCTCCCTGCGCAAGCAAAATAATCATGAATATTATTCTTAATTTGTTCATTTTCTTCCTTTCTCTTTACCTTTCCCTCCGCCGGGGCGGA
>JAKQFQ010000350.1 GCA_029558315.1 Bacillota bacterium | reverse complement strand
CTTTCACATTATATTTTGCACAGATTGATACCTTAGAGCCATCGTGGTGGGTTAAAGTCCAGACCCATGGCTTTTTGTTCGAGTAGATTACAATGTCTTCTATAGGGCCTGAAATGAACACATAGGGGTGTGGGTATCCTTGCATCCGAAGTAATTGGTGTTTTAGTCTACCCTCTTTAACCGACTGGGCAAAATCTGCTATGGCTTTCCGTTCTATGCATATACCTTCATCTTGCCAAACAAAGTCACCACAATCGAGCATTTTAACTTCAGTCAGTATATTCCTCTTCTTCGCTTCCTTCTGAATCGCCACAATAATCGGTTTCGGTTCCCTCGCATCCACTAATAGCATCTACAATCCTCCATACATTACATTCCTGGGCATCACCCAGTGATTGAAATCCATTCTTATCAGTATCATATAATACACCCATCCAGTATAACTGGCTCATCATTTCCAGATTCATTTATAAATCCATACAAGATGTTTTTCACCATATTCGCGTGTAAACTCACAGAATTGTTCATGGGGGCATCTACCCTCCGATTTTATCTGTTCACAGTAAGGAAACATGATATCTTTCCAGTATAACCGGTTTACTTGCCGTTCTTCGCAAATGCAATGTTTTGCTTCTTGATCTGTGCAAAATTCTGTAATGATATCTTCAATTTCACTTTCGAGATATCCGGCATCCTTCAGGTAATTGATTACAAGATATCGACCACGATATCCCTTTTTCTGGTATGATAGAATATCATTTATACATGGTGGCAATCTATCAATTTTGCGCGTCTCAATTCTTGGTTCCTCAAATCTGAATGTCTGATATGATATTTCGGCTTCTCCATCAGTAAGACTTACTTTGGTTTTTCCATATATGTTATAAAGAAAGCACTGTTCTCTGGCCTTGTCTGATACAAACTCGTATCCAGACTGCATATCTTCAAGAGATACCGGAATGCAGAATCGTCCCCGTTTGGTATTAAATGTATTTGGAATAGTAGCAACACGGGCCACATCCCCGACTGATGTCTTATCCATACCAGAAAATTGTGTCTGAAATCCGGTAAGAGCAAACTTTGGATTTTGTAATCGCTTACCATCTGTAAAGACGTAAATGTGAAATCCTCCACCGGAGAACAGAGGCATGCACAAGTAATCATTGTTTACACACTCTCGCATAAGTGCCAAGGCATTGGGTAAGGATTCTGGTCCATCGAAATCGAAAAACACTTTATCGATTACAAGAGCCAGTCTATCAAACTCATAATTGCCTGTATAATTGTAAACTGATGAGAAAATTCGTTTCTTTCCATTCAGCAAATTGATCTGCTTATAGAACTCATCCTTTTGAACGGTTACACGAAATGGAAAGGCTATTTGCCGTGGAAAGAGTTGATATAGGTTATTCAACTATATCATCCTTGTAAGATTCACAACAGTATATGAATTCACAATACTTGCATAATGGGCCATAGATCCTGGGAAATTGCAAACCATAAATTTTATCTACTTCAGACTTATATTTATCAATTGAACTTTCCAGTTTCTTCCTGCTTACTTTTTCTACAAATGAAGATTCGGGATAAAATGTAAAGAACATACCCATTTTATCGATGGTTATTCCCAGGTGTTTCTCTGCAGCATACACATACAGATACAGTTCAAACCTGAGATCGGCCATCTTGGATTTGTGGAACTTGCCGGTTTTGTAATCGATTAACCAGTGTTCTCCGTCTTTTTCGTAGATTGCATCGATGACGGTAACCAGATCAAGATCTGGGTCATAGTCTTTCTGTTCAGCATAGATGGCTCTGTCCAATCCGTATTTACGTAAGAGATCATGGAAATTTCTAATATTGGCTTTAACGAAATCATTATACAGGTCCATTTCGTATTCTGCCCCAATATTATAATTTTCGAAATACTCATGGCAATATCTTCCATCAATCAGATATGACGGTTCCTCACTAGGTCGTCTGCTGCCCATGAATGTAAAGTTTTTCAAATAAAATTTGCGGGGGCAGTTTTTGTAATCCCCCAATTTCGATTTACTGAATCGTAGCGCCATCTTTTCTCCTACAATCACAGTTCAAATGCGGGTAAGCACAATGTCTGCCCCGGATCTGTTCAGAGCATTTAAACTCCTTTCTGAACTTTATTTTGTACATACAGCGTTTTACTGGCATTTTGAAAATCCACATCCTTTGCAGGTCATACAACCTTCGGCATGATCCATTAGTGTTCCACATTCCGGACATCGGTTTGGATTTGGTTTACTAGACTCTATATGCTTATGAATCTCAAATGAGAGATCCTTGGAGTCTCTGATATACTCAGCAAGCT
>JAKQFQ010000336.1 GCA_029558315.1 Bacillota bacterium | reverse complement strand
GAAGACGCAAAGGAAGAATTACCACAGATGAACTCAGATTCACACAGATAATGTTCTCTTTTTTCTTTATTTCCTAAATTATCAGTTTTCTCTCTTCCAGCTTCCTTGCTCTACCCTAGTATCTGTGTCCGCGAAGCGGCCGTGTTCATCTGTGGTAAATCTCCTCCGCCCATTCTTCTTTAGCTCACACCATTAGAATCCCAGCTCTTCAATAGCTCTAACAAGATTACGTCCGTACACTTCTGCTCCTAATTGATTCGGATGAAGATTATCAAGAAAGTACTCAGGTAAATGCGGCACCAGCTTAAATCCGTCAACGATAGTAACTGATTCGTATTTCTTCACAATACTCTTTAATCTGGAGCAAAAACTGATAAGTGTCGGAATACCTTCTACATTATCCCCTCTCCAAAGAGGAGTAATGCACAAAACAGGAATATCTTTATATATTGTAGTAAGCACTTCATAGTACTCTTCTATATCTTTCATGCTCTCAGTTCCATACTGATTTGTTCCAAGTGCAACAATAATCTTATCCGGTCTATAGCCTTCCATCTTCATGAGTGATTTTTTATCATACACATATCCGCCGATGCCCTGATTGATAATGTCATATCCTAACAATCTATTGGCAACACTTACATACGTTTGTGCTGATCGTAAGGGGCCGAATCCCTGTGTAATAGAATCCCCTAACCACAGCACCTTTTCGCCTTTTTCGGCAGGAGCGAAATCCCTGTTAATTTCAAAGTTTCTAAGTACAACTGTTGCATCCGCCGGCAGATAGATTATGACATTCTTCTTCCCTTCTTCCAGCGAAAATGAAATAGTTCCTTCTTCTTTAATATCTTTTACATATACAATATCTGTAATCAGTCCATCCTCACATAACTCAAATGAATCCTGAGAGCCTGCCCATAGTATTTTATATTCAAATGAAATCTTTTCTGCATCAGTTGCAAATTCAAGCGTTTTGGCTGAACCTGCCATGCATCTGTCGTAAAAGAAATCAGACGTTTTTTTAAAATAACTCATCTGCTCCTTGGTATATTGAAATGCCTGCAGATATCCGTCATCTGTTTCCGCAAATGAATATGCTCCGTAGTAAATTTTCTTTAACTGTTCACTACTTATAATCATAGTATCTCCTATCTTTTCAATCATTCCGATTATATCATGCAGCCGCGTTTACATAAATAGAAATCTTATGCAGCACGGCCAT
>JAKQFQ010000328.1 GCA_029558315.1 Bacillota bacterium | reverse complement strand
ATCGCCTGTTCTTCTTTCACTGCTTGAGATATCTCAGTTCCTATTCCAATCGCATCTGCAACTGCCGCTGCTGCATCACTATTGCTCTGTGGTGCTGCATTTAAAGCTAATTCTGTAATTGGTAAATCTGTATTATTAGTTGTAACGACTGATGCCGAATCAGAAACAGATCCACTTACATTCACAATTGCTGTTTCTATAACTGACACATCCTCCGATACAGAATTCTCTGAAACAACGATTCCCTCCGAAACTGATGCATTCTGTGCATAGATTGCACTCTCGATTACAGACATCTGTGGTTCCACATAAATCTCTTCAAGATCAGTTCCCTCTTCTAATGCCAACGCTACACCGCCAGCCGGTAAAACATCTGACACATTAGTTGCCTGTGTCGTTGTACTGCCTAAACCTGTTGCCAGAACAGTTGCTGAAATCACAATTGCAACTGTTACTATTGCTTTTTTCTTCATTAAAAATCCTCCAAATGTTTTCAACCTGTGTTTCTCTTTCACAAGCTGAAAACGTAACCATCAAGCTACACCCAAAACATTTTCGTTTATCGGAATTGCAATCTATTCCGAACAGAATTATTACAAATTTGTTACAATTCCTTTAACAATATAACATTCCATGTAACATTTGTCAACTGTAATGTCATTTGGCGTGCTTTTAGAAATGGCGATTTTACGCACTTTTTAAGGTATGGAAGGATTTGGAAGCAATAATTATTTTTGTAACAAATACTCTTGTATCGAAGTAATTGCATTGGCTCCATCAGCTACTGCAGTCACAATCTGCCTTAATGGTTTGGTTCTGGCATCACCTGCCACAAAAATCCCCGGAGTACTGGTTCTGCCATCCTCGCCGGCAATCAGATACCCTAACTTATCGCATTCTGCTACCTGGCGAAACAGGTCTGTCTGCGGGTGAATTCCAACAGCAATAAAAATCCCGTCTATGTCAAGCTTACGTTGCTCTGTGCTTCTAACATCCTCTATTTCAATTCCCTCTACTTCTTCTTCGCCGAGAATTTCCTTCACAACGCTATTCCATATAACCTCAACGTTCGGCAATGCCCTCAAAGCTTCCTGTAATACTTTAGCTCCTCGAAATTCATCTCTCCGGTGAATTACATATACCTTTTTGCACCCACGTGCCAAAAAGATTGCATCCTCCAGCGCTACGTCGCCTCCCCCAACAACTGCGACCTCACGATTCCGATAAAATGCCCCATCACAGGTTGCGCAATAGGAAACGCCCATTCCTGATAATTTTTCTTCAGAAGGCAATCCCAGCATTGCATGATGAGCTCCGGTTGCGATTAACAGTGTTTTTGTATCATAACTGCCATTTTCAGTCTGAACACTTTTTTGTTCCTTAGTCCATATTACCTGACTGACTACTTCTGAAATGATTTTAGCTCCCAGCTTCCTGGCATGTGCACTCATCTGATCTGAAAGATCAAATCCACTGATTCCGGGCAACCCCGGATAGTTATCCACTTCATATGTCGATAAAACCTGTCCGCCAACTCCGGCCTGTTCAATCACCAAAGTATTTAACCTGGCTCTCATTGCATAGATTGCAGCAGACATTCCTGCCGGTCCTGCGCCAATTATAATAAGATCATACATAAATTATTCTGCCTTTCTCTTGTTTTTTATAGGATTTCTTCTATAATTTTGATTATCTCCTGCACTTTTGCCAATCACTTGTGCAGAATATTCACATAGGAATGAGGATTATATGAATAAAAAAGCTATCATCACCGGAGCTTCCCGTGGCATCGGCAAATCAATTGCAACACTACTGGCAGCCAGACAGTATGATCTGTATCTGGTCTGTCATAACAATACATCCCTGCTTTTTGCGCTCTGCCAGGATTTATCTGCCGAGTATGGTATTCAATGTCAGTCCTTCACCGGCGATATCGGCAATCCCGATTTTGTCAGACAGCTATTCTCCTCGATTCCTGACTATGATGTTCTAATAAACAATGCCGGTGTCTCACACATTGGTCTCCTGCATGATATGAGTGATAACGATTGGCAAAATGTAATGAACGTCAACCTGAATTCTCTATTCTATACCTGCAGGCAGGCAATCCCGCATTTCCTGTCCAAACAGAAGGGGAAAATCATTAACATATCCTCTGTCTGGGGTTCTGTTGGTGCTTCCATGGAAGTAGCATATTCTACATCAAAAGGCGGAGTCAATGCATTCACCAAAGCGCTTGCCAAGGAACTTGCTCCAAGCAATATTAGTGTCAATGCCATTGCCTGTGGTTTCATTGATACCAAAATGAATCAGCACTTAACCCAGGCGGAAGTGCAGGCCTTAATCAATGAAATACCCGCAGACCGTGCCGGTACTCCTTTGGATGTAGCACAAATGGTTCTTTCACTTATGGATTCCCCGTCCTACCTAACCGGCCAGATTATTACACTCGATGGCGGCTGGACTTAATCCACTTATTCATGCTCTTTGTTACAAATCTTCTGTGTGCCGCCGTTGATATGAGTATCCTTTTCTTTTGCGCCAATTGCAATCAATTGACCAGCCATTACGATAATGGAATAATCCGTATCCTTCATATTAATCCCTGCATCGCTGACATAAGTTCCCATACCAAGTACATAACTTGCCTGCCCGTTTAGAACGAACAGGGAACCGGTAGCATTAATCTGAAGTTCCCCGCTTTCACATCCAATAAGATAGACCTTTCGCCCATCCACACTAATCGTAACATTACTGTCAATAATATCTATACTTCCTGAACTTGATTGTGAAGTACCAATTCCACAGATATAATTACCGCTTTCTTTCATCGTTATTCCGGTATTTTTTATGGCAATATTCTGTGGTCCTTCCATTGAACCGATTCCACTTCCTTTTGCAATCTGAATTTCCATATCGACATCGCAGTTCTCCAGAAGAATCGGTACCATCCCCTTTATGTTACCAATTGCAATACACTCCAATCCGGCTAAGTCAAATTTAAACTTTCCTTTGTTCAGGTGGATTCCCTCTTTCGATGATGAATACCCACCGCCTATGGCAATACATTGTTTTCCTGCAATATGCATATAGAGGGTTCCATCCATGTCAAATGTCATCGCTCCAAAATCTTTATCAACAGCATTACCAATACAATAGGTATCCACTGAATCTAAGATCACTGACAGGTTGCCTTTTCCCTCTATTCTGAGTTCACTGCCCTCCGGAACTCTAATTCCTCTGTCATAGAATTCATTATCCCCTTCCAAAACCAGAGTAAGGATAACATTTTTTCCAAGATCAATACATGGCAATTCATTTTCACTGCATAATTTAACATTATGAAGGTGTAGTCTGCAGTTGGTATTCTCCTTAATCTTTATTGACATTCCGGCAACAAAATCAGAATTGCCAAGAATTGACAATTCGTTTTGAGCAACTACCATTCCGGTATACTGTTCCGTTGCCAGCTGCATTAAAAAGATGGTCTCCTCTTTATTTACAACATAAATTTTCTTCCGAAGATTCTCACGGCCGTCAATATTCGCTCTGACAATCTCTTCTACAATTGTTGGCTGAATATCCATCAGGAATTGTGCTGCCGGTCTGGCTGTATAGTATCCCTGGATGAGATCTACTCCCATCTTGATGCAGGATGATAATTCAGCTACCGTTTCAACACCTTCCGCCAATGCAAGGAATCCATTATCATGCGCAAACTCAACAATATTATTCATAAAATACTTCTTCTTAGAATCATTATCCACATTCTCAACCAATGCTCTGTCAATTTTCACATAGTTGGGCAAATAGCGTAACAGACTCGCTGTATTGGAATAACCGGTTCCAAAATCATCAATTGCCACCTCAAATCCATCTTCTGTGCTTCGCTTTCTAAGAATTTCTATTCCTGCTGCATCCAATTCGGTCTGTTCGGTAATCTCAACAACAACATGTTGCATGATCTTGGCATACTTACGTCTCAGTTTAAAATAATCTTCCTCTGTCAACTGGTTGCTTGGAATACTGTTGATAAAGACTTTTCGATTGCCCAGTGTCTCCTGTTGTTCCTTCACAATTTTCATAACATTATTCAGTGTGAGCATTTCAATATCATAGAGTCTGCCCTCATTGGAGGCACATCTGATAATTGTCAGCGGCGAAAGATTCCTTTCCTGGCTGGTTCTCATCAGTGCTTCATATGCTACAATCTCACCACTTTTGGCACTGACGATTGGCTGAAATGCATAGCTAAATTCATTCTGATCAACAACCTCTGTAACTGACTCAAGTTCTTCCTTGCTGATTCTGTCTCTACCGGCCATTGTTCTTCCAATCTGCCGGCTACGTTTATTATCCTTGACCATGCGCTTTCGTGTAAATGCTTCATCAAGGATTTCTCTAACCTGGAGATCAATGGTTGGCGTAATCACAGTCTGACAATAATTGATCTCTATACTATATTCTTTACCGGAAGTACTGTTATAGTTATCCAGTCTTCGCTGGATTCCAAATTCAAATTCCTTCATCGCCACTTCGTCAACAGGAACTGCTGTTGCTACTACAAATTCATCGCTCCCAAGTCTGGCCGCAACAGCCTGTGGGGACATTTCTTCCTGTATCATATGGGCTATTGTCTGGATTGCGGTATCTCCTTCTGCATGTCCAAAAATCTCATTAATATTGGCAAGGCGATCCAGATCAACACAAAAAACCATAATTCTCTCATTGGACTCTACGCATTTGGAAATCAGACTTTCCATCTTCTGCCTAAAGCCATTACTATTCAGCAATCCGGTCAGCACATCTCTAATCTGCATTCTTTTGACATTCTCATTCGCACAGATTAATTCATGATTCGCAAATCTTAATTTGCGTTCATTAATATATCGTCCAAGGGTGCTGTTAAGGTTTCTTGCAAACTTCTCCATACCAAACATATGCTCCGCCGTTGTCTCCGGGCAGAACACCAGATATCCATAGTAAGAATTCTGATAATTAATTGGAATGATAATTGCAATTCTGTCATCTTCCAGGCACTGCGTCAGTCCAGGAAAAATCTCATATAACTGAAAAGACTCCCAGGTTCTTGAATTCTCCCTGCGATCTGCCAGAATATAAAACTTTTCATTTTTATCCGGTACCGTACTATTCTCTGTAAAAATATCCTGCATAAAAGAATCGCGAACACAAACCAACGCATTCTTTGCAATCGTCTTATTTAAAAGCTGTGAAATCTCATCAACCGTTACTGTTTTCAAAAACTCCTCTGTAAAATCAAACAACTCACTCTCATACTGTTCATTCAAATGAATTGCATCATACATCCAGCTTAGCATGTCCATGGAATCCTTAACAATCTCCTCCTGACATCCGCAGGATTCACAGAATCTGGTTCTGGGTGGAACCACCTGCATGTTGGGAACATCCTCTCCACGTTGTAATTTCTCCAATGTTTCAAAGACCTGAATTCCCATAGATTCATAATTCTGCTCGCAACCGGTAATCGTCGGTTTATAATATACACCACGAAGGCTTCTGCCCATGCCGGTTACAATCACCTGTTCCGGAACCTTAATATGGTTCTCGCTTAACACCTTGCAAACAGTGACTGCAGCGGAATCATTAGCACACACGATAGCATCCGGCAACGGATGGCGAATCAATTCCTGCATCATGGCAACAGTTTCAGCTTTCTCCATCACCTGCGAATTGTCCCACAGAATACCATTTTGCAGATGATGATTGCTCATGATGTGTCGAAGAACCTCCAAAAGTTTTACACTTCTCTCCTGAACGAGTGTCCTGTCCCAAGAAACGTCTACCATTTCCCCAACAAACCCAAATGTCTTACAATTGTGTACACCAATCAAATGTGAAATCAGATCCGCAAACCCATCATCTACAGAAGTAGAAATACAGGCTGCGTTAGGAATCGTAGTATTCATCACCACTGTCGGAATATGATTCTTCTTTGCTTTTCGCACCATGGATTTAATGAACTCATCATTTTTCATTCCCTTGGCATCTATCAGTATTGCATCAAAGCGACCACTTTCCATCCAGTAAAATGCTTCCGCATGAAGCTTGTCATTAAGTGCATTTAATGCGGTTCCTATTGGGAAAACAATAATGTTATATCCCTTCTCCAGTGCAAGTTTCTGTATCAACTCGATTCTGCGAAAATTCTCGCCATTACTGATTTGATTAACACATAACCCTATGATCTTCTTCATATTGCCTCCAATAATCTTTGATTGCAAAACTAAAGAATACACTGATTCTTTCCGTTGTCCTTTGCCCTGTATAAAACCTTATCGGTGATGGTAAAGAACTCTCTGGCTGACATTCTTGCGTCTACATATTCAAATATACCGCAGCTGAATGTAACCGGATCCGGCTTCCATGCAAATAGATGAGTTCTGAATTCTACCAGCACCTCATCCATCATTCGCTTCGCTTCCTTGGCTCTTATGTCACAAAATATAACCGCAAATTCTTCCCCGCCATACCTGCATACATAATGAATTGCCGAAAAATGTTCCTGAAGTAATGAGCATAAATATAGAATTACTTCGTCTCCCTTATCATGCCCATAGGTATCATTTACCTTCTTAAAATTATCGATATCAATAACTGCAAGGGAGATTTTGTTTCCTTCATAGCTATGCTTCGTTAGTTGCTCTAAGAAACCATAAAAGGCAGTATGATTATATAACCCTGTCATGCTGTCATGTAAAAGCTGTACCTCCAATGTCTGTGACTGATCCTCATGACTTCTGATTGCCGAGACACTGGAATTGGAGAATTCCATCGGCACGGTTCCAATTACTCGAATAATAAGAATGATCAGAATAATCACCAGATAGCTAAACAGAATATCAGGATGATAATCCAATGAGTATCGTTCTGAAAGTAAAGCAATCAGAATCAGTGAAATCAATGCTAATACCATAGAGTAGTTAAGGTATAATTTCTTTCCATACATCGTTGACATGAATAACGGAATCAGTACTGCTGCCAGGGATGCTGCAAATGTGCATTCCGTAACACCAAAAACACAGGCACTGATTGCCATTTGTGTGAGCAATACTATATTTTTGATTTTGGGATTAATATTATCTCTTTTTACTAAAAATCTTGTGATCAGATAGGAAAATAGATTAACAAAGCCCGGCAGGATTACATGTTCCATTACATAGTATCCTTCAACCTCGATGTATCCTCCCATTTTCAAAGGAAACATTAGTACATAATCTGCCACAGCCATTAAGATGATAATACAGAATATAATCTTTAAGTGCTTCTCGCGATATTCCTCGTATATGTCCATTTTTTTGTGCCCCACTTTTGATAATTACTAATATGATACCATAAATTGGAACAATCGCATAGTCTGGAAATGATTCCAGGGCACTCTTTTGTATCTTTCTTTTTTCTTTTTTATACATTAGGGCAATAAGGCTATGGAGCAATCCAATCATCGCCAGCCCTGCGCCAAGCAATCTCTTCATTTCAAGCTTCAAAAACTGTGCCTGATAGATTGAATTTCGATTAAAAACTAAATAATTCATTTTTTCAGTATAAGGAAGAAAACGCCATGTTTTTCCTGTTATTCCATTGATCATTAAGAATTGATCCATACTGTCCTGTGCGTTCCTTAAGGATGAGTCATTGCATAAAACAAAGAAGTAACTGTTTTTCCCTTCTTCGGACTTCAATTCTCTACTCTCATGTACAAATAAACACTGTTTTGTTTTAATAACATCCACCACCAGGTACTCTTTTTCTCCCATAGAAACCACAGCCTCTGTTAGCTGATCTGTGCCAAACAAAGCATATGCCGTGCCGGAACTAATCAGACACGTCTCCATGTCCTCATAGTTTAGAATCGTTTGATTAGGAAAGAGAATTCCCGAATTTCCAATCAATGACACTTCTGTCACCATTAATTCCTGCGCCAGTTCTTTGTTCTCTAACCTGACATCGTCTTGTTCCATGGCAAAAAGAGCTGCACATTCTTCAGTCTGCAGCTTTCTTGCCTGCGTCACTGTAATACTAAAATCATCACATAATACGCTTTCATTGATTCGAAATAGTTTGGTTTGGGATTGATTTGAACGAATCATCACAATCAGTCCCATAACGAACATCAAAAAGGTAATGCCATACAGAATACTGTTCCATCGTTTCATTCTTCCGCCATTCTGACCGTCATTGCGTCGCCGATCTCCTTGTCTGATGCCACAATGACTTCACTGTCGGAGGATAGACCTGAATTTAGCAGTTCAGCAATTCTTTCATTCTTTTCCCCTACCGAAACAATAGGTAGTGTCAAATTTCACTACCTATTTTATTGTTTTAACCTTGATTATCAGGGAGTTTATAATAAAAAGAGCACTCCCCCCTTTTTTTTGATATAATGTCCTCGACTAAAAATCCAAGATATCGAAAGGAGCAAATGCTC
>JAKQFQ010000292.1 GCA_029558315.1 Bacillota bacterium | reverse complement strand
GCCGAATTTGTTCATGCACAGGGTGGAAATGAACAGGCAGTCTATGATACATCGTTACTTCCAAAAAGCAATTATCAAACAGAAGTAGTTCTTGAACAGGCTGGTTATGTTGCAAAGATTGACTGCGCAGAAGTTGGGATTTCTTCATTGATGCTTGGTGGTGGACGCGAAACCAAAGAAAGTATCATTGATTTGGCTGTCGGCATTATTCTTCATAAGAAAATTGGAGATTATGTTCAGGGTCAGGATTCGATTGCTACATTGTATTACAATGATGAAGATAAAATGAAAGCTGCAAGACAACGTCTGATTGCGGCTTACCATCTATCAGACACAAAGACCGAAACTCAGAAGATTATTTTGGATAAAGTATGTGCAAAATAAAACTGTAATTTCATACAAATCAGTAATTTTGCAATGAATTATTTCATAATTTAATAAAAAAGAGAATTGTGGCATGTCTAAAAAGAAGCTGCGTATCAGCCATACAATAACGGAACATTTTCCTGAATGCCTTAATACTACCGATGTGAAAGTAATCATGATTGGAAACCATGAACTACTAATTGAGAATTATTGCGGAATTGGTGAGTATCTGGAACAAAAAATAGTAGTGAGAGGCAGAAACAGGAAACTAATCATTGAAGGCGATAACCTTTTGATTGAATATTATTCCAAGTATGATCTGAAAATCAGCGGCATCCTTCATTCTCTTAGATGGAACTCCTGATATGACGGAATCGATTCCAAGATTTTTAAGAAATAAGTTAATAATATATATCGAGAGTGATACTCCTGAAAGATTTCTAAATCTTTGTGCCAAAAATGAAATTGAAATTTATCATTTAAGAAAGACGAGGAACGGATACCGGGGAGATTTTTGCGGATTATGCGAAGCAAAAGTACGAAGCCTTGCAAAGAAAGCAGAGATTTCAATTCAAATAGAGAAAAGGACAGGGCTATTTTACAGAATTCTTCAATATCGTTTGCGTGTTGCGTTTATATTAATGCCATTTATGATGCTAATCTATCTATACTGTATCACAAGATCCATATGGAATGTTAGTATAGAAGGAAATTATCATATCACAAGGGATCAGATTGTCAGTTATCTGAATGAGAATTCCTGCGGATATGGTGCTGTAATTAAGGACATTGATCTGGAAGGACTGGAATTTATGCTTAGAGATCAGTTTGAACAGATTATCTGGGTAAATGCTCTGGTGGAAGGAACTTGCTTAAAAATACAGATTAAAGAGAATGATACGATTGGGAACTTGGCAAATGAAGAAAATGAATTTGCCAGCGATATTTTGGCAACAAGAGATGGCACATTAGTGTCAATCGTAGTTCGAGCGGGGGTGCCGCTGCATAAGCCCGGAGATACAATAACCAGAGGGGAAAAACTTGTTTCCGGGTGCATTCCGATTTATAATAATTCTGATACGACAGATATTGTTGATTATCAGCTGGTGGCATCTGATGCAGATATCAAAATATTGACAGAAATAACCTGCTTGTGGTATGAACCCAAGTCTTACACTGAATGGGATGCATATTCATTTGAAGAGAATGCAATGTATTTTAGAATCTTTGGGCAAATATACTCCTTTTGGCAAAATGAACGGATCAGAGAAAGAAATTGTCAGATTGTTGATTGCTATCAGCTTAGTATTTTGAATGATTATTATCTTCCAATCTGTTATGGACAGATGAAAACTTTTCTTATGAACCCAATGGAAATATTTCGAGATGAGAGTACCAGAAATTCTCTGCTGACTGAAAAACTGGAATTGTATAAGAGTATGCTTCGTGCACAGGGAATCATCATTTTGCAGGAAAACATGCATTTCCTTGAACAGTCAGACGGAACCTACCTTATGGGGACATTGAAGATCATCGCTTCAGATGGAGAAGAAAGAATGATAGAAAGGGACTGGAATGAACAGCGAAACGAATTATAAAGAAACCCTGGATCTGGAAGGAGATACACTTAAGCTTATTTTTGGAGAATGTGATCGTTATATCCAAAAGCTTGAAAATGATTTGGCGGTTACGATAACCAATCGAGATGGTCTTTTGATAAGCGGAGACGAAAGTTCTGTTAAAAAAGCAAGAAGGCTTTTATTGGATCTGGTTGAAATCTCAAAGCGAGAAGAATCTTTGGAAGCACACAAAGTAGAATATGGAATCAGCCTCGTAAAAGAGGGAAATGAAGATGCTTTGCTAAAGCTGGAAGAAGATGTTATTTGCCATGCAATTAATGGTAAACCGGTAAAGCCAAAGACTGTTGGACAAAAGGCATATACAGATGCCATACGCGATCATATGATTACATTTGGAACAGGCCCCGCCGGAACAGGAAAGACTTACCTTGCAATGGCAATGGCGATAACAGCCTTTAAGAAGGAAGAAGTGAATCGTATTATTTTAACAAGGCCGGCTATTGAAGCCGGAGAAAAGCTGGGCTTTTTGCCGGGAGATTTACAGAGCAAAGTAGATCCATATCTTCGTCCGCTGTACGATGCACTCTATCAGATTATGGGCGCAGAAAGCTTTAGCAAAAACATGGAAAAAGGCTTGATTGAAGTAGCACCTTTGGCATATATGCGTGGACGAACGCTGGATAATTCTTTCATTATTCTTGATGAAGCGCAGAATACAACACCGGCGCAGATGAAAATGTTTCTAACACGTATTGGTTTTGGCTCAAAAGCTGTAATTACAGGAGATCTGACTCAAAAGGATCTTATGCCTGGAAGCTTATCCGGCTTAGACGAAGTGATACGCGTACTTGGAAAGGTAGAAGAGATTCGCTTCTGTACGCTTACAAGCAAGGATGTTGTGCGTCATCCGCTTGTTATGAAGATTGTGCAGGAATATGAGAAATATGAGAAGAGTAAAATCAGATACGATAATAAGAAGCGAAAGAGAACATGAAAAGTAAACTCAAAACAACGAATTTAAATATTATTTTAATCATTCTATCACTGCTTGTAACATTGGTTGCCGGATACTGCTATAAGAATACCTATGGTGAGATTATTCGTAACTGTGTAATGTGTCTTATCATGGTGATGGTTTATTTGTTTGCATATGCAAGATACGAGTCAGAACATGCTTTGCTCTTTGACAATGCGAACAGGAAAACAAGAAATACCTTGATCTTTTGCGCAGGAATCGTTATGGCTTGTGCATTGTCAAGCCTGCCTGTAACCGGATGGCCATATCCGCTGATTTTTACCGTTATGGCACTTTGTACAGGCACTTTACCCGGGATCATTGCAGGAAGTGCAATGCTTATGCTGACAGTGATTTTCTCAGGCACTACTTATGGAGTATTCTGTATCTATTTTATCGCAGGTGTGGTATCTGTGCTGCTGTTTAGTGATATGGGTAAATCCTTTCACACAGTGTTGCCAATCATAATACAGACGCTGTTGTATTTCTTTTTGCTTTCTTTTATCATTCTGTTCTATCTGACAGGACCGATTGCATGGGAATCATTCCTGATACCGTTGTTTAATATTTTTATTAACACGATTCTGATGCTGATTGTGTGCAGGCATTACAATGATGCCTATTTGAATAAAGAGAAGAACATTTATTCAACCATAAATGATCAGACATTTATCCTGCTTGAGGAATGTAAGCAGCACAATCCGAAGGAATATTTTCGGGCGATCCACACTTCTTATTTTACGCAGCTGATTGCCGATGCAATACATGCCAATATCTTTCTATGCAAAGGCGGCGGATATTACGCCAGATTGGAACATTTTTCTGAGAACTATCATCATGAAGACATGGAAGAACTGATGGATGAGAATCATTTTCCTGACCAATTAAAGTTGTTACTTCTGAAATGTCAAAACAAAAAGAGCTCCACTTTAGTATTTTCATCCAAAGAGGAATTCGTTGTTGAATTGTCAACTTCGCTGATTGATGCTATTATGAAAGATAAAGAAAACAAGCAGGATATCCTTGCCGGATATGAAGGTAATGTCAAAAAAATATTTAAAAGTTATTATGATCACCATTGCCTGGAACATTTGGAAATAACTTTTGAAGAATACAAAAAATTAGAAAACGACTTGTTGTAAAATGAAATTGAACTAAATAAAAAAT
>JAKQFQ010000289.1 GCA_029558315.1 Bacillota bacterium | reverse complement strand
GGTAGCAGAACAACCAAACTATGCACATATAACCTAAAAATGTCATAACTCACCTCTGAATATAGAATAGCGTATCCCTCACATTACTACAACATTTTTCAACAACTGTCTCAAACGTAGTCAGGTTCCGCAACTTTAATCTCAGTACGGTTAGTTGCAGCATTGTACGTGATTGCAAGTATGAATCCACCCAATCGCTCCAGCGTTTTCTGGACCTGCAGAGCCCGGGCTTTATCGTTGCCAGCATATGCAAGCACTAATTCTCCATCCGACGTTCTGTGCCAAGATGAGCCAACACTTCTATTAACTCCAGCTAACCAGTCTTGTCTTACGAAGTTCATGACACTCTCCTTATTTTAAATACCTTATCATCACATGATTCTGGCATGCGACCATACACATTGTCGTTGTATATTTTTCGCATACGATCGTATTCCTTAGCCATACAATGAAAGCCAGCATACTTACGTGCTTCTGCCTCATCTTTGAATATAGCTGCCGATCTCCTCAGTCCATGTCTAGTCCAGAAATAAGCTGCATACATAATGCACCTCCTACATACATAGTATCGGGTACCTGCAGGAGTTTTGCAATATTTATTTATTATTGTATCACTATGGGACCGGGACTTGCAGATCAGAGAAGCTTATGTCATAATTATAATGGGGAAGTGTTGTTATTAATTATATAAACATTGTATGCTACAATTCTGAGTCAATTTCTATCTCTGCCTC
Source organism: Bacillota bacterium (assembly GCA_029558315.1). Classification (GTDB taxonomy): domain Bacteria; phylum Bacillota; class Clostridia; order Lachnospirales; family Lachnospiraceae; genus NK4A136. The sequence goes on along the minus strand of JAKQFQ010000289.1, from coordinate 441 downwards.
TGCCTGCATCTCTCTGCAGAATGCAAACCATGCTGGAAAGTATTTGGTCACGCGCCGAAACGCGGTGGCATACGTGCGCACATGTACACGGTACGCGTATCTGTGGCAAAGCTTTACCATCTTGCGAAAAGATATACCTTCACTGAAGTAACCCCAGAGAATCTCGTCTAATTTATTGTCGAAAGTGTGATGATGCAGAAATGCACGGGCTCTGCGATAAAATTCTTCATTGGCTCGGTGGGCGTATAAGTAAGAACTGTGTCTGCCCGTTTTGATATATGGTTCGTTTTGCCCGATTCCGGTTGAGGGATTGTAATACTCGATGTCAGAGAAGCCCTGGGCTTTCAATTTTTTGTAGAATTTTTCATTTAAACGTAGAAATTCCTGGTAATCTGTGCCCGTAGTGCGCAGAAAGTGCTGAAGTGTTTGAAGATCGCCTTT
>JAKQFQ010000253.1 GCA_029558315.1 Bacillota bacterium | reverse complement strand
TCAGAAACTCAGCACAGATGCGCTCTGCGTTGTTTTCAACCCACTTATACGCTTTATCAGTGTCGATGCTGATGCGAAAATTCAGGTCAGGAATTTCAGGTATAACAAACTCCTTGTTATCAAATAGCATCCGTTCCAATGCCGTTAACACCTTCCCATCTGCAATGTATGGTATAAAGACCTGCTCATCTCCCAGAAGGTCTGGCGTGATACGATATCTTACTCCCACAGAACCATCCTGTTTACCAAATGTAGTAAGTTTGGTATTATCAGGAATATTGCGGTAACCAGTATCAATGCTTTCAATTATATTGGATTCCAACAGTGGTGCAAGGACACTGTCATGGTAATTACCACCATAAATCTTCTTCCAATAATTTCTTCCAAGTGGAACGTAAAGTGATAAGCCATTCCCTTTGGTAACCTGATGATAAAATATAATCCAGACACATTGCAGGAAATTGTTCTTGCTACGGTATTCATACTTGCTGTTACTTAAAAATAATTTCTGCAAACTCAGAGCCAGTTTCTCTGGTAGATACTCCCCCTTTGCATAAGCCTTCCTGTTGGTTTCTTTCTTACTTACCATTTATACCATATGATGTTACCATGTTAATGACCTTACCTGCTGATTAACTGAGACCTTATGTTGATTATTCTTACACATATCTTTCTCTTCTTCCACCAATCCTATCTTCCAATGATTGCAATACCATTTTATTGACCTTAACTTGGCAGTTAATGCGACCGTAACTTGTTGTAGCGTGCTGTTATTCAACTGCATACAGAAGTTTTAAATGTACTAATTCTTTCAAGTCAATAACAGGTTAAGGTCGTATTTCTGGTTCAAATTAGGTCAAGAATCTATATTCTTTATGATGTTATTAATCAAGCAAATAGCATGTTATATATAATGTAACACCTGATATAGCAGTTGTATTAACCAGATATTCCATTAATAAACGTTTCAACAAAATCCATAATCCTTCTCAGTATCCTTTCACCAGTTGTTTTACGTTGAAGCAGTGTTGGTTTTTCACCAGCCAGTAATTCCAGTATTTCATCTCTCATTGGCTCTTGTTCGGAATACAGATAATTTTCAATCAACGTTTGTGTCTTTTCTTTCGACAGTCTTTCTTCCTCAACAAGTTTCAGGAACGCTTTCTCCTGCTCCACAGTCCAGAACTTTTCAAATTCCTGTGGTATATCATCGGTATCCAGAATGACAGGCATATTTTCCCTGATAAATCTTGCTATCAGTTCTTTCTTGCTTCTTAATTGCATTTCCGTATTCAGCAGGTTGAAGATTTCCCTTTCAATCTGCTCCGCATCTTTCTTCTGATTGGCTTTAAGTTTTATTAGCAGACGAATGATGTATGCAACATTTATTTCGTCACGGTGAATTAATTCAAGTTCAAAATCAACATCTTCAAGTATGCTTACCTTCTCTCTTGCATGGTCGCTCTTTACTTTATCGTGCAGGTCAAGATACTTGCTCTTGTAATCTTCGAACTGCTGCTCAGTCATTGACAAGTCACTCCATTTGAAGTCGGAGAATGATGCCAGCACATTTTTAATACGCATTAAGTCCCTGAAAGCAATGATAAATTTCAGTTCATCATCTTCCGTAACAAGATTATTTATGCTATCGACAGTGGGTGTTATATGGAGCAGGTTGACAAATCCATCATTAAATGCATTCACGTATTCATCATACGGCTTCATAACGATTTCTTCAATGGCATCTTTGTTGCTGAACAGGGTAATTGCTTCATCTGTGGCATTTTTCAGGTTACGAAAAACCACAATGTTGCCTTGACTTTTCAGTTCATTCAGGATGCGGTTGGTTCTGGAATAAGCCTGTATCAGTCCGTGATATCTGAGGTTCTTATCAACGTATAAAGTATTAAGTGACGGACTGTCAAATCCAGTTAGATACATATTCACCACCAATAATATGTCAATCTTACGCTCTTTAACCTTCTTACTGATGTCGTTGTAGTAGTTATAGAAACTCTGGCTGTCTTTTGTGGAATATGCAGAACCAAACATCTGGTTATAATGACCGATAAATTCATCAAGTTTTTCACGTGTATGTGGATTGGTTGCATAAGCAATTTCTGGCTCTGCTGCAACCGAAACTTCTTCAGGTATGAAACCGTTTGCATCGACATCATCTTCATTGGCAATGTAACTAAATATCGTGGCGATTTTTAAATCGTGTTCTCCGAGCATTTTCTTGCGCTGGAGCAATTCATAATAGCGAATCAATGCTGGAATACTACTCACGCAGAACATGGCTGTAAACTCCCTGTTATGCGTTTTCTTGTTATGGTAGGCAATGATATAATCAACAATCTTTTCCAGTCGTACCGATGAATCCATCAGTTCATCAACATTAATATCCTCAACCTGAATATCAATCTCTGTGGCACTTTCTTTGTTCCTGTACCTGCCAACGTATTCAACTGAGAACTTCAGCACATTCTCATCACGGATGGCATCGGTAATAACATATTTGTGCAAACATTCACCAAATAATTCCTTTGTGGTTTTCTTACCCAATTCATTCTTTACAGCATTTTCAGCAAATATCGGAGTACCAGTGAAGCCGAACATCTGGATGTTCCTGAAAAATGATATTATACGTTGATGTGTTTCACCAAACTGGCTTCGGTGGCACTCATCAAAGATGAAAACAATTCGTTCATCCTGAAGTGGCTTCATCCGTTCCAGAAAACGCTTTCTACTTATGGCTGCATTAAGTTTCTGAATGGTGGTTACAATCAGTTTTGTGTCATCGGTAAATTGCCTGACCAGTTGTCTGGTGTTGTCTGTTCCGTCAACACTGCCTTTGCTAAATGAGTTAAATTCCTTGGTAGTCTGGTAGTCTAAATCTTTCCTGTCAACCACAAACACCACTTTCTTAATCTTAGGCAAACGGGTAAGTATTTGGCTTGCCTTGAAGGATGTCAATGTTTTTCCAGAGCCTGTCGTATGCCAGATATATCCGTTTTTCCGACTGTGCATTACCCTGTCAATAAGTGCCTCAACAGCATAATACTGGTAGGGACGAAGAACCATCAGTATCCTGGATGTTTCATTTAACACGATATACTTGCATATCATCTTTGAAACATGGCACTTCTCCAAGAAATCGGGTGCAAAATCGTTTAATAGATTTGTCAGACGCTTGTTTTCCTTATCTGTCCAGAAAAAGGTCTGCTTAAATGACTGGAAACGGTTGTTAGCGTAATATTTCGTGTTAACTCCATTGCTGATAACAAATATTTGAACGTACTGAAACAGACCGTAACTGCTGCTGAATGAATGACGCTGATACCTGTT
>JAKQFQ010000251.1 GCA_029558315.1 Bacillota bacterium | reverse complement strand
AGTTTCGAAATTTAGATGCCTTCTCTTATGAGCGAAGTGTTTTAGGTCTTAGACAGATTCTTCTTGGTCTTGTTAAGAAGATTATTATTGCGGATACGATTGCAAAATATACTGGACCTGTTTTTGGAAATCTAAGTGATTTTCAAGGAGGAACATTGTTGATTGCGGTTGTTCTTTATTCATTTGAATTGTATTTTGATTTCTCGGGATATTCAGACCTAGTAATTGGGATTGCAAGACCAAGAAGGAAGAGGTGGCAAAGCAGCCTAAAAAGGAAGCTGTAGAAAAGGCTGCTAAGTCCAAGGGTTCAAAGGGCGAAGAGCTCTAAAATAGAAGGTCACGATTCTAATATAGTTTTCGTGACAGAATAAAAACAGGCGTCAGCCGGGGAAGTGGTTCCTCGGTCTGGCGCTTTTCTTATGCAAATTTTTATTAGAAATCAGGAGGATTTATTTATCATGTCGAGAGAATTTAATGTAGGAAGAACAATGACTCAGAATTATTCATCAGTTATAGGAAGACCGGAGCCTGTGGCCCATCCACTCAATTGCAATGCAGAGTGTCCATACGGTAAGGGTAAATCCTTCTGCTTTCCATGCATGGCAAAGATTATGGAAGAGCACAATGCAGCTAAGAAGGGCAATGTGAAGGAAGCAGATACCAAGGAAGCGAATTAATGGATTTTGACTACTTTTATAAGGAGCAGTCAGATCAGTATGCATTCTATAGAATTCCAAAGGCGCTGATTATAGAGGCGTATTTTCAGGATATGTCTACAGATGCAAAGCTCCTATATGGTCTGCTACTGGACCGTGTATCCCTGTCAGTAAGTAGTGGATGGATAGATGAACAGGGAAGGGTGTATATCATTTACACCATCAGCAGCATTATGCGGGATTTGCATTGTGCCAGCAAAAAGGCAGTGAAGCTTTTAAAGGAATTGGAAAAATATGGCATCGTGGAGAAGGTCACAAAAGGCCAGGGAAAACCGGCACTGATCTATGTGAAAAACTTTTCCACACTGTTGTCAAAAGGACAATTCCAGGATTGTCAAAAGGAAAATCCTAGAATGGTCGAAAGTACAACTCTAGAATTGTCAAAAGCACAATGTAATAAAACTAATATAAATAATACCAATATTATTAATACTAATCCTATCTTATCAGGAACGGATGTGGATAACTCGGATAGGGAAGCATATCGCTCATATTTATATAAGCAGTTGGAGATGGAATACCTTAAGGAGCGTTATCCCTATGAGACAGAGGTACTTGATTCCATTATGGATATGATGCTTGATGCAATCTGTTCTAATAGAAAGACTATTCGTATTGCTGGTGATGATAAGCCGGTGAATGTGGTAAAGTCTCAGCTACTTAAGCTTAATTCCAGTCATGTGGAGTATGTTATGGACTGCCTGAAGCAGAACACAACCAAGGTGCGTAATATCAAGCAGTATTTACTTGCGACATTATATAATGCGCCATTAACCATGAGCTGCTATTACCAGGCAGAAGTAAATCATGACTTTCCACAGTATGCCAGAGGAGCGATGAAGAGGGCTAATGATTCGTACAAGGATTATAAATATGGCCCGAATGAAACATTATAAAAGGAGATACCATGAAAAATATTGATATAACGATTCAGCTGGATCCTGTTAATGATGGTGTTAGCAGTATTCCGGCAAATATAAAAATGAAGGGCCGAGGTGCCCTTGTTATTGGAACAAATGGAAACTACAGATTTATAGATGAGGATGAGGCCGTCGAGATACTTGATAGGCTTTCCGGAAGCTGTGGAACAGATTATATTGGAAAGAACAATTATCTTGCGGTGTATAACTCAAAAAAGGTAATCAAGGCAATTGAGGGCAGATTCATTGTTGGATCAGTTCTTATTGTGAAGGGAACCGATAAGGGAATCGAATTCCTGGAAGAGGATGAAATAAATACTGTAATAAATGAGTTTGCCAGTAGAATGGCGACACTGTGTAGCGGAGATATGCAGTTTTCCGCATATGAGATTTAAGGAGGAGATTTAAGTTATGAGTAGAACAATACCAAGAGCTTATGTTACAGCAGCATGGAGCAAGAACAGAGTAGATGCAGAGAGTGAAGCCAGGAAGTATTGCAAGGAACTCGTAAAGGCAGGATATTTGCCACTTTGTCCGGTTCTTGCATTTAGTGGAATTATCAGCGATAAGGATCCGGATGCGGAGAAGAAGCGCAGGGAAATGTCTGAGGATCTCTTAAAGCGTGCCAGATTTTTGGTGGTATGCGGGGATGAAATCAATGATGATGTGAGAGAGGATATTTCCATTGCAAAGCACTCAAAGGTAATTCCTACCACTCTTTCCGGTGTCTTGGAATGCAGATATCATCAATCGTTTCAGAGGTATTTGAAAGCAGATATGTCATGATTTCGGTGGCAGTTTTACAAAAGGGATCAGAAAGAATACTGGCGATACCAATATTTGAAATCGTCATGCAGTTTTGGATTCGATTTTTCTCAGAAGATTTCATGCAAACCAGTTTGAAACGATAGCGGGCAAGCTCACGTAACCCCCGAAAATCTTTTGGAGGGATAAAGGAACATCTGACCAAATCAAATTTGTATAAGTCAGCAATCCATTTAGAATCCTTTTTGTCTGTTTTTTTACCTTTAATTGATTTGACGTATTTAGGATGAGTAAGACAGATATCCATGTCCTGTTCAAGGTAATTAAAAATAGGAATCCAAATGTACAGGTACTTTATCAGAGGTTAATCCGGATGAGGCATTAGCCACAAACTTTTATCGTACCCAGTATAAGGAAAAGAAGATTGAAAGTATCGTAATTCAGGAGCATACAGCTCAGCTTGAAAGAAAGCAGGCTAAGGAATATCAGATTGATTTTAAGAATAAGAAAATAAATATTCTTAGCTGTTCAACAACATTTGAAATGGGTATTGATATAGGTGGACTTGAGACGGTATTCATGCGAAATGTACCTCCTACACCAGCTAACTATGTACAGAGAGCTGGTCGTGCAGGTCGAAGAAAAGATAGTGCGGCATATATCCTTACATATTGTGGAACAGGTTCACACGACTATACATACTTCTCTGAACCTGAAAAGATGATTTCAGGTGTGATCAATCCGCCTTGTTTTAATGTGCTTAACAAGAAAATAATTGTAAGACACTTGATGGCCACAAGTTTAGGATATTTCTTTAGATTAAATCCAGAAATGTTTAAGAGCTTGGAAGCATTAGTTATTAATGGTGGTACAGAATCATTTAAACAGTATATGCTTTCGCATTCTGCAGACTTGAATGAATACATTAACAAGAAGATTATTCCTGAATCTCAATATGATGAATATAGAAACTTTAAATGGATTGATGAAATGGGTGGCGAAGATGAAAAGATGGCTCATTTTGTAGAATCAATTTTGGAGATGATCAAGGAATATGAGAATGCAAAGGAACAGGCTCTAAAAGAAGATCGTGGTTCTGATTCAGATTACTATAAAAAACAAATAGAGAATCTTAAAAAGCAAGATGTTTTGGAGTCATTATCAAAGTATTGTGTTATTCCTAAATATGGTTTCCCTGTAGATGTTGTTGATCTTCAGGTATATGAAAATGGTGTGCCGGTAAACAAATATGCAATGAGTAGAGATCTTAAGGTTGCTATCTCTGAATATGCACCAGACTCTGAAGTTATAGTTGATAAAAATAAATACACATCTAAATACATTACACTCAAGAAGAACGCCCAGTTTACTAAGAATTGGTTTGTAACATGTCCTACTTGTAGAAAAACTAACATCTTCTTAAGTATGGGAGATGAGGCTAAATGTAAGTATTGCGGTCAGGATATTGGTACAGAGGCCGCAGAATATTATATTGAGCCAAGTAACGGATTTAAGAGTGGAGAAACAAAAGAGAGTACACGTCTGAAACCTAAGAGATCATATGCAGGTGAAGTCACATATGTTGGTGGCGGTAAAACCGATGAAAAACGATTAATCATTGGTAATACTATGGGCGTTGAAACAAGCAGTGATGATGAGCTTCTTGTTATGAATAAATCAGGATTCTATATGTGTCCTGATTGCGGCTATAGCGATATTGTTAAACATGGACCAAAGACACCACAAACATTAAAAACACATAAGAATTTCAAACAGTATGATTGTGGAAATGATACTCTTGAATATATCCGCTTAGGGCATAAGTTTGAGACTGATGTTGCTAGATTTACGATACCTATGTTGGATTCAGTTGATAAGGTGAGCTTCCCACAGGCATTGTCATTCTTATATGCTTTCCTTGAGGGTGTAAGCATTGCTTTAGGCATTGAAAGAACAGATATTAATAGATGTGTAAGAAAACTCTATATCGACATTGCAAGAAGCAAAGAAAAGTATATCCCTGTTATGTCAGACTTCTATGATTTACTGTTACAGCAACCAGAAGATGAAGCGAAGGATATTGCATTGTCACTTGAGTTATTTGTATCTGGTTCCTTAAATATCTTCAATCACCAGTCAAATGTGGATGTAGATAACAGATTTACTGTATATGGAATCAGAGACTTAGGTGCAGAACTTAGTCCTATTACTATGCTTGTTATGATGGAGAGTATTCAGCAGAGAATTGTAGAGAATGGAAAAGCAGGTAAGGCAACTTGGCTTTATATTGATGAATTCCACGTTTTGCTTAACTCAGAATATTCTGCGAAGTATTTACAGCAGTTATGGAAAAAAGTGCGTAAGCAGGGAGGTTTATGTACTGGTATCACACAGAATGTCGTGGATTTATTACAGAACTATACAGCTACCACAATGCTTGCTAACTCAGAATTTGTAGCCTTATTAAAACAGGCAAATACAGACAGTTCTAAGATGGCAGAAGTAGTTGGTGTATCAGAAGCACAGCTTCGATTTGTAACAAACACTTCATCAGGTATGGGACTGATTAAATGTGGTTCAGTAGTTATTCCATTTGATAATCAGATCAGTAAGGATACCAACCTCTATAAACTTTATAACACCAATATCCATGAAAAGATTGCGGAACAGAAAGCA
>JAKQFQ010000247.1 GCA_029558315.1 Bacillota bacterium | reverse complement strand
TCTCCATTTATCGGTATACACGATTGAGCCTCTCCTTACTCTCTTCACTGTTTCTGTCATAAGGCTCTCTGCTGATACATCCTGGACGATGCTTACTGAAACCTTTCCTCCTCGTTCCAAGATCCCGTAGACGATGGTCTTGCCTCCTGCACCTCTTCCCGCCGAAGCAGGCTTCATCTGCTTCCAGTTCTCCTTTCAGAATGTCGTCTGTCTTGGCAAGTTCTTCAACTAGAACCCTGCGAAGTATATCATATGGTCGCAATATGGTTTTGTAACTCCGATTGACCTCGTGGGAGATCTTCCTGGCTGAAGTGGAGAGCTCGGATAATTTCACAAGAGAGAGCCATTGTGAAGATGATATTCGGAGGAGAGTGAATCTGGTTCCCTGAAGTGGCCAGTAGTCCTTCTTACATCCCTTACACCGTACTCTCCACGTCTGGTGATAGTAAAACTCAGAGGATGAACAAGATGGACAAACGGTATTCCCCCATTTCTTCCAAAGATACTCTAGGGAGAATCAGTCTTCAGAAACCAGCTTGCCAATCTCCCGGAAATCCATATGATCCATATCCCATTCCTAACTAAAGGTTAGCGGTGGATCCTACACAATCATCTAAAGTTAATTTGTTCCGAGGGCTTATTGGCAAAAAGAAGACAGAAAAACAGATTAAACCTTTCCAAACCACTTTTTAACATCGTCCTCGAAGAGGTACCAGAGGATAACAGCTTCGATCAAGATTCCAATGATTGTAGAGAGATCAAATCCAGTCATTGCAAACCATACTATCGCAAGAACAATACCGATAATGGCCAAAATTACAGCCGGACCCCATACCCACTTCCACGCTTTGAAACATCCAATTCCAATGGCGAGATATAAAATACCTAATAAAACAAAGATTCCACCAAATAGTAAACCGTTATTGTCCCCTTGGACTAAAAACACAAGTCCTAAAAGGAAGGTAACTACTAAAAAGGCAAGAATGCCTTTGAGAATGAAAAGAATTCCAATAATCGTAACACCGGTAATTTCAGTGGTTTTCTCTACTGGTGTTTCAGCTGATAATGGTGGACTAGATATTTTTTGTTCTACAGATTCTTTTATAACAACACTCTGATTGTTAATTTCAATAGTGTCCGCTTTTTGCCCAGAAAGATATTCCTGGTATTTCTGATAGGTTATTTCGCCGTTTTCATACTTCTTCCTGATTTGATTCAAATCAACGTCATCTGGTTTGATAAAAATACCCCCTGAAAATATCAATCAATGCCTTATAAAAATAAGACTTTCTTTTTAATCTAGGCTAAAGATTATTGGTTTGGAGAATAATGAAAAATCCTTGTTTAATGTCTCTTTACTATTTTGATAGTGAATACAACTTAATATTAAATTGAGACGTTAGAACATACAGCGACGAGCAGTCCATCTCAATGGTCTGCGAGGAGCGGGATGGAGCAGGCGATGCGAGGTGAGCGAACGCGAGTGAGCATGGCCGTCATCATGGCCCCCGGGCAACCGCGAGAAGCTGCCCCACGATGTGAGCGGAGGTGCCCGGGAGCATCGGACGGCAGGAGGAGCGGACCGGCGACCGGAGCGAACATGGTGGTGGCGTTATAACATTCAATTCACTTTATTTCAAAAATGGTAATTGCGGCCACTAAGTTCTGATTCTAGCAGTAACCTATTACGAGATTATTGAAGCAGCAAGAAAGCA
>JAKQFQ010000226.1 GCA_029558315.1 Bacillota bacterium | reverse complement strand
CAAGGCTCGCGCAACATATTTTGGCTATCTTGTCAACTATTTTCGTAATATTTTTTAAGTTTTTGACGAAAAAAAACAGTGGCTCTCTCTGAAAGAAAACCACTGGATTTTAATTTGAAATTGGTTAACTAAATGACATTGCCTAATTATGTAAGATTGTTCTAAGGAACATTTCCTTCGATATATACATCCTATAGCGAATGAAGGCTTTATTCCATGCAGATAACTCTTACAAAGTTTCATTTTTATAAGTAAAATCAGAAAGGTTTAATTTATTTACGAATTCGGTTGATTTTTTTGGCATGGCAGGGTTATCCATACCTGAGTTCCTTTTTGATAGGTACTCGCAATTCTGATTCCATACTCTTTACCGAATTTCAAACGAATTCTTTCATTTACATTATAAAGGCCATAGCTGTCATCATTAGCGCCTCCACTTTTTTCCAACATTTCTTGAATTTGATGTAATCGTGTTTCTTCCATACCAATCCCATTATCTTCAACGCAGATTGTATAATGGTCATCATACAGATTACCACTGATGAGAATCTTTCCCATACCCCGTTTGTTCTTAATTCCATGATAGAGTGCATTTTCCACAATTGGCTGAATAGTAATCTTTGGAATTCTTTCGTCATTTAAGTTCTTTGGTACCTCAATTTCATAAGATAAAATATCTTGGTATCGAACCTGTTGAATGGTTAGATAACTCTTCACATGTAAAAGTTCATCCCTTACAGAGATTATATCCTGTCCTTGATTGAGGGATGTCCTGAAGAAATCAGAAAGACTTCCTACCATTCTGACAACTTCCTTCTGATTTCCTGCTTCTGCTAACCAGACGATGGTATCTAATGTGTTATAGAGGAAATGTGGGTTAATCTGTGATTGTAATAATTCCAATTCTGCATTTCTCAGATGAATCTGTTCCTTCGTCACCTGATTCAAAAGTGCGTTAATCTTCTCAATCATAGTATTTAAGGAATCTCCAAGTTCACTTACATCAGAACCGGTTGTAATGTGTGCACGCACACTGAGATCTCCTTTCGCTACCTGATCTGTTACTTTACGTAACTCTCTTATTGGTCGTGTTATACTTTGAGGAATGTAGTAAGATAATGCAATAATCAGAATTACGATTACCACAAACGCAATTAGTGAGAAACCAAGCAGGTTTAGATAGAATTCCTGATAGGAACTTCTTGCCTGTTGGATATCCTTTATTTCATAATAGATATATTCAGATATGGTATCTCTAAGAAGAGCAGTTACAATTAAAACATCATTTTCCCAGATATCAATATTATCCTCGTACTTATTGCCTTCTAATAAATTTTCTTTAATACGGTTGGTATAGATTTCCAGATTATTAAGATATTTCTTCGCGCTCTCCAATCGTGCAACATTTTCCGGAGAATCCGTAATCTGCTCCAGTCCACTGACAATACCATTAGCTTCAGTCAGCATCTCATCCAGATTGGATTCCTCTATAGTCTTGTTCTCAACGATGAGCAGATAAGTCTCATAATCAAAATCATTCTTAAAATCAAGGCTGAAATCGCTTGCTGCAACGGCAGAATTCAGCATTCCTTCATAGGTCTGATTACTCTCCCACAGATTATAGAAACAGAATACCAGAAATAGAAACATAGGAATTACGAGCAATAGATAGGAATATCGGATTTTCGTTGTCAGTGTGGAACGATAAAACATTTTCCTTAAAGCATTTTTCATCTAGTCCTCTCCTTCTATTGTACGATTACCGCGAAACTGTGTCGGTGTCATCCCCTGTGTTTTCTTAAATAAGAAAGAAAAATAATGTGGATCATGATAACCAACCTCCATTCCAATGGCACTACTGCGAAGGCTCGTACAGCGCAGCAATTCCTTCGCTTTATTCATTCGATAATCAGTTAAATATCGGATAAATGTCATTCCGGTCTCCTGACTGAAAATCATACTCAAATGATTCGGTGAGAAATTCACATAATTAGCCAATAGATTCAGGCTGAGTTCTTCATCTGCATAGTTTTCCTCTATGTATTTCTTCACTTCCTTCACGACATCACCATAGCGGTTACTTGCTGCGCGGTCTCGCAGTGAAAGGGCAGTCTCGATTATTCCACTCAGATATGTAATCGTACTCTCCATTGTCTGTAAATCCGGTAATGAGACATCCAACGGAACTTCTACGTCCGATGGCAGCTGTAGGCTATCCACGAACTCAGTAACACCGAAGAACATATCCATAATGATGTATTGCCGAAACAGATTGGATTCAGCAGTGGCACGATCCAGACCATTAAAGAATTCCTCTACAAAGTATCTTGCTTCACCTCTGATTCCCTGCTTTAAGAAATCCCATACACGGCTCCGTTCAATCTGCTTCACATCTACTTTTCTAATATTGAAGTCTTCTTTCTCATAATAGATATGTTGCTGAATCTGAATGCTGTCCATAAATAAGTTATCTTTCACCAGATACCGGTGGGCAAATGCATGGCTCGCTTTTTCAAATGATGCCGGTAATTCACTTAAGCGATTTACACATTCTCCGATGCCTCCGAAATATCGAATATTCGGATACTCCTTCATTACGTTTTCTATTTTCGCCAGATAATTCTTTTGATTTATGAGCAATTCCTGTTCCGAATCCGCTTTCAAAAGGATTGCATACCCTTCCAAATTACGATCAAATAACACAATATTATCATCATGCTCCAGCTTAGCCAAACGCCGTTCCATCTCCACCTGACTATTCGAATACTCATCTGGTGCATGATGCACAGACCGAAACCATACCAATACGATGTTATACCACAACGCAGACAAATCCATATTCAGTTTCGCTGCCAGATCATGAAGTTCCGGAACTGACCTATTTCCTGTTACCAAATCCATAAAGAAATTCTTCTTATCTGCAAGAAGATTCTCTTCCATCTCATTCTCATATTTCTCCATAATCTCACGTTCTTTACGTTTCTGTTCAATTCGAAGAGCAATCCCATCAATAACACGAAGCAACTCATCCCCACTCACCGGTTTTGTAATATACTCCGCAACACCAATCTTTATTCCCTCTTTCGCATATTCAAATTCTGCGTAACCAGACAGAATTACAATCTCTGTCGCCGGCATTTGTTTTTTTATAATCTTACTTAGTGCCAGGCCATCCATAAACGGCATTCTGATATCTGTAATCACGATATCCGGATTCATCTTCTGAATTAGTGGCAGCGCACGTTCTCCATCGCTTGCTTCACCACAGAAACAATACCCATGCTTCTCCCAATCAATATTATTCTTGATTCCTTCTCGAACCACATATTCATCCTCTACCAAAAAAATCTTAATCATATTGTACCTTTCTATAATAGGGAGTACGTAAGTCGGATGCGCTAGGAGTTCAGCCTGCTTACATATTTGTTTATGCTTCTATCATCTTACATTAATCCTAGCATACTACGGTAGGGCTTGCAATTTTGAATATTTCTTTATTTTGTTCACTTTCTTATTCTTTTGTGCTAAAGTCGAAATATGGAGAAACATACACCCGGTGTTTACGTCGATCGTAAAAAAGATAATAGTATATATTATAGAGCTTCGCTGACATTTCGCAGGAAGCATATTAGTCTTGGTGGCTTTGCCAAAGAGGAACAGGCGCATGACGCCTATCTGGAAGCCAGAAGGCTTCTTTTTGATGAAGAGATCACGTTACTATCGTATGAGGAGACATCTCCACTCTCTTTTGATAAATGGGTTAGTTTGTTAAATTTCCGCGATAACGGCATGTATCTTGTCAATCCTATCTATATATTAAGGAAAATGTTCTATTATTATTTAACTCCGGATGATATCTTAAAATTTGATGCAGATGACCTGTTCTACTATTCGTCTCATAAGATTATGAGGCGGGGCTCACACTTATTCGTTGCGGATTATGGAATGCAGGTCAATATTCATTCACGGTACGGAATCCGCAGTCATGCGGTAGTTGGGCGAGATTATCGTTTCTTAAATGGAGATACGATGGATTATCGTTCTACGAATCTGGAGATTATTAATCGATATTACGGAGTAACTAAGGTGCTAAAATCAGGAACTATTATGTATCGGGCTGTAATCCATGTTAAAGGTAATTTCGTTATTGGCACTTATGAACACGAGGCGGAAGCAGCCATTGCCTATAATAAGGCTGTCGATTTGCTAAAGAAAAATGGATACTCTAAAAAATATGCCATCAACTATATTGATGGCATAAGTGAAGATGATTATGGTAAATGTTATCAAAAGGTGAAGATCTCAAAGAAGCTTCATGCGCTTACTTCACCGAATAGTCAATAAAACAGATATTAAGTCGGGCATTGCCTGCGATTCCATCAATTCTGCCCTGTGTTGTATATTGCCACATCGTATATCGGTAAGGATAATCCGGAATATCCATTTCCTGTGATAGCCAGACATCATACCCATTCATGGAGCCTAGACTATAATGCTGAATCAGACATTCCTTATCCCCATAGAACATAGGAAAATATCCCGCCTCAGCAATTTTATCCATAAAAGTAATCGCCATATTAGTCTGTTGCATCTTATCCAAAGCATCCGTTCTTGCCTGTCCCCCTGGAACATCATCCAGGTAGAATACCACCGGATAAGTAATCTCATAGTCTTTTAAAGCATCAATCACGAACTGTGCTTCTTCCTCTGCTTCTTCTATTGTTATTGCTTGTGAAAAGAAGTACACACCAACATCCAGACCAGCTTCTGTTGCACGCTTTATATTATCCGTAAAATTTTCATCCATGGTAATCTCACCGGAAGTATATCCGCGTTGTCCAACCCGAAGCATGACAAAATCAATTCCTGCTTTTTTTAACTCATTAAAATCAACATAGTCCTGCTCTTTTGATATATCAACACCTGCATAAGAGATTCTGGTATTGTTCTCATAATATTTCATCAAAGGCTTTTGATACACCAACCCACTATAATCATATTCATTTTGTGGTAAATATTGGTTAATTTCAACCCATTCTTCTTCTCCATCCTCATGGATGATT
This sequence comes from Bacillota bacterium, assembly GCA_029558315.1. GTDB lineage: Bacteria > Bacillota > Clostridia > Lachnospirales > Lachnospiraceae > NK4A136. Next base: position 24,610 of record JAKQFQ010000226.1, on the reverse strand, counting down.
CTGGTATGTAATCCATCTGTCGCCGGATCCCCAACTAACGATGAAGCATTTCCCTGCGAAGAATTATCTGTCGATGCTAAATCATTTGCCCCACTATTACCGGATACGGCATTACCACCCGAGACAGAAGAATGTTCATCACCCCATATATCAAGATCATCAGCCGTCAAGGTACTTCCTGAGATTAGATCGTTGACACTCTGTTCAATAGCACTTTGCTCCTGATATTGCGCTTCAGCAGACGAAATGGTTTGATTATAGCTAATAGGAATGCTTCGTTGCGGTGTCCTATTTGAAGCGATTACGACGCACAGAATCAACAATATCAAGAGACTTGATACAATCATTGCATTCCGTAGAATCGGCGTTCTGTATCGATTTGGCAAGGAATACTCATCATCATATTCTTCATCAAAATCATCATCTAATTTCATTTACTCTACTCCTATAAAACATGTTATACTCAGAAGAATAATAACCAAATGTTGCCTCGCTTTGCGGGACTCCTGCTTAATCACTAAACACAGGGAGAAATCATATGTACACAAGAAAGAAATACGCTAAAATCTCAACACTCTTACTACTAACGTTGCTACTTACGCAGTTCACTGCCTGCACTCCACAGAACCAATCCGCTGATGAAGCAGTCAATTACAGCAATTTCTTTTTTGATACTTATATTACAATCACTCTATACGAGGATAATGCCGCTATGATAGATAAATGTTTCAAACAATGCGCTTACTATGAATCTATCTTTTCTAAGACCGTATCCGGCAGTGATATCGATCGCATCAATCAGGCTGATGGACATTTCGTATCTGTAACTGACGATACCATTATTCTGCTTAATGAAGCATTACAATATGCTGAATTGACCAATGGCGCCATTGATCCAACCATCAACGCAGTTACCTGTCTTTGGGACTTTAGCGACAGCACTTCTTCCAGTCTTCCATCTACAGCTTCCATTGGGGAAGCATTGTCACATGTGGATTATCAAGCAATCATCATCAGTGGCAATCAGGTTGCTCTGACAGATTCGGAAGCTTCTCTTGACCTTGGGTTCATTGCCAAAGGGTACATTGCAGATCGTATAAAGGAAACCTTACAAAACGGTGGTATTACACACGCCATTATCAATCTTGGGGGAAATGTCCAGCTCCTCGGAACCAAGCCGGATAATTCCAACTATTCTGTAGCTATTAAGCGTCCCTTCCACGAAGAGGAAAATATCGCTGCCATCTCTGTATCCGACTGTTCCATTGTCACATCCGGCGTCTATGAACGTTATTTCTATGTGGATGACCAATTGTATCATCATATTCTTGATACCACAACCGGTTGCCCCATAGATAATCATTTAACCAGTGTTACTATTGTCTGTGATTCTTCACTTACTGCCGATGCACTCAGTACCACTTGTTTTGTTCTGGGCTTGGATGCAGGGTTACAGTTAATTGAATCAATGGATGGTGTAGAAGTAATGTTTGTTGATGACCGGGAACAAATTACCACGAGTAGTGGCTTTCCGGAGAATCTTCTGACTACTTCTTAGCAATTGCTTTCTTGGGACATTTATCGAAACATACTCCACATTTGATACATTTCTCATAATCTATCTTTGCCAGGAAATCCGTCACCTCTATAGCTTCGCTCTCACAGTTCTTCTTACAGATTCCACATCCGATACAGCCAACCTTGCAGTCTTTCATGACAACAGATCCTTTATCCTTAGAGGAACAGGCTACCAGATATTTCGCATCATAGGGAACCATTTCAATAATGTGTTTTGGACAGATGGCAACGCATTTGCCACAGGCCTTACATTTTTCCTTGTCCACAACTGCCACTCCGTCAATCACATGGATTGCATCAAAGGGACATTCCTTTTCACAGGTACCAAAACCCAGACATCCGTAATTACACGACTTCGGTCCACCATTCGGGACAAATCCAAGCATTCTGCAATCCTCAACACCATGATACTCATAGTCTCTTGTTGTCTTTTTACAGTCACCGGCACATTTGACCCATGCAGTCATTCTAACGGTATCGGAGACTTCTACCCCCATGATACCTGCAATCGTATCTCCAACTTTCTTACCGCCAACCGGACAAGCATTGGCCGGAGCTTCGCCGTTCGCAATTGCCGCTGCCAACGCTGCACATCCTGCATATCCGCATCCGCCACAATTATTACCGGGCAATACACCTAAAACTTCCTCTTCCTTAGGATTTACTTCTACTTTTAGTTTTTTCGCTGCAATTCCAAGAAAAAGTCCGATTAGTAAACCGAGAGCACCAATCACAACTACGGCTGTAATCATTGCATTAATATCCATTTCTCTCTTCCTTTCTAAGCTTCCTCTGAGTACTTACTTCTAACTCTATCTAGAGCAATCCGGAAAATCCGCAGAATGCTATTGCCATCAGCCCTGCTGTTACCAATACAATCGGAATTCCCTGAAATGCCTTGGGAATGTTATTATATTGCATTTTCTCTCTGATACCGGCTAGGATACAGATGGAAAGTGCAAATCCACAAGCAGTGGCAAATCCATTCACGGTACTGAACAAGACGCCGTATTCCTCTTGCACATTGGTTAATGCGGTACCAAGAACTGCACAGTTGGTCGTAATCAAAGGTAAAAATACACCGAGTGATTTGTATAAAACCGGAATCTTCTTTTTTAGAACCAATTCCACGAATTGCACCAGCGCTGCAATCACCAGGATAAATACGATGGTCTTCAAGTATTCAATATGAAATCTCTGTAGCAGGAATCGATAGACTAAGCTGGACACAAACGAAGCCAGGGTAATTACAAAGATTACGGCAGCTCCCATGCCACTTGCAGTCTTTAACTGTTTGGATACGCCAAGGAATGGACATAATCCGTAGAATTGACTTAGTACAACATTACTGACAAGTGCAGAACCGATTGCAATTATCAGAAGTTCTTTGATAGAATCACTAATCATTGTTCTCCTCCTTCTTTCCAATCGCACAGTCCTTTCCATCTTGGTCATAAAAACGATGTGCACATCCGGTATCGCTACATTCTAAGCAATCCTGACCACATCCGCTCTGAATCTTCGTCTTTTCGCCTTTGGCAAGTTTACGGTTCTTGATACAGTTCTGCATCGCAGTAAGACAGGCAAGTACGAAGAATGCTCCCGGTGCCATAACGAAAATAGCAATTGGGCTCTGTGCACTCAGCCACTCACTTACCGATGCCGGTGCATGAACTATTGTCGCAATATCTGCGAAAGATATACCAAATACCTTGTGTGCACCAATCATTTCACGAATCGTTCCGATGATGGTTAATGCTATCGTGAATCCAAGTCCCATGCCCAATCCGTCAAATGCCGAAGCAATCGGGTTATTCTTTGAGGCAAATGCTTCCGCACGGCCCAGAATAATACAGTTAACTACAATCAAAGGAATGAACATTCCGAGGGAATCATTTAACGCCGGCAAATAAGCCTGCAGGAACTGTCCTACAATCGTTACAAAGGATGCAATAATAACAATAAATGCCGGAATTCTCACTTTATCCGGTATGATATTACGAAGAAGTGAAATAATTATATTGCTCATGGTTAGAACCGCTGCTGTTGTCAGTCCCATGCCCATACCATTGATAGCACTAGTCGTAACAGCAAGAGTCGGACACATTCCAAGCATCAGGACAAAAGTTGGATTTTCCTTGAGCAAGCCATTAATCAATGGTGCTACTACATTAGAATTTTTCTTCGAAGTATTCATCTCACTCATTTGCCACACCTCCATTCATTTGAAAATAGAAAAGACCTGCATTGACTCCATTGACAAATGCATTGGTTGTAATGGTAGCGGAACTAATCGCATCAATCTCAGAATCCGTTGTTGCACCATTCTTGGTATAGGTAAATGTTGTGACATTTTTCCCGCTAAACTGGGGAACCAGCACGTTTTCCGCCTCCAAGCCAAGACCTACGGTCTCACTGGTCTGTAAGACGGAGACACCATTTAACGTTCCATCCAGACGAATTCCCATGGTAAACTGAATCTCACCGCCATAACCTTCCTTATTTGTTATGGTATATACATAACCAAGAAATGTATGGGAGGCATCATAGGCTTCATAAATCTCATCGATACTGTTCTTTGGGTTCTGATTACTCCAGTTCGAATATTCTGCGCTATCCTTTGCCGGTACCTCTACAGATACGAATTCAGTTGCATCGGAGAATACATTTTGGCAAGCTTCCTGCTTTAATTGTGCCTGTTGTTCTGCAATCGGTCCCTTCGTCACTTCATTAACTACCGCAAGTAAAACGCCTGCAATTGCTGTTATAGCAAATAAAATCAAAGCATCTTTTAGAATTGATTTCATCTTCGCTCGCCCCCTTTCCCAAAACATTTCGGGATTGATATTTTCTCAATCAAAGGCACGAATAAGTTGCTGATAATAATGGCATAGGACACACCTTCCGCAGAAGGCCCAAAGATTCTAAAGATTCCCGTCAGTACACCAAGCAGGATTCCATAGATAACCTGGCCTTTTTTTGTAATTGGTCTTGTCGCATAATCTGTTGCCATAAAAAAGGCTCCAAGCATAAGTCCACCACCTGCCATCTGCGCTGACAAGTAGTAAAGATTTAATCCTTTTCCTGCAAATAATAAGACAAATGCTGCAAAACTAAGCAGATACGTTGCTGTAACATAAAGGTCAATGACACCGGTTGCAATCAGAATAATTCCACCGATTACAATTGCAATCACTGAAGTCTCTCCTATGGTTCCGGCTTCAGTTCCAAGAATCATATTCTGCACAATAACTTCGCCACCATTTTTAAGTTCTGCTAATGGGGTTGCGCCACTAAAGGTATCATAAGCAAAATCAGTCATCAGCTTCGGGAAGGAAATCACCAGAAAACATCTTGATCCCAATGCCGGGTTCATAAAGTTCTGTCCCAAACCGCCAAATAGCATCTTTACTACAACAATCGCAAAGAAACTTCCAATCACGACCAACCACCAGGGAACCAAGACCGGCAGGTTCATTGCAAGAAGTAGACCGGTTACAATAGCAGAACCATCAAAAATGCTATTTTTTTGTTTGGTGATACAACAAAATAACCATTCAAATATAATACATGATACGATGCTGATCACAATGATCAATAACGCTTTTAATCCAAAATTGTAGATTCCAAATAATGCAGCCGGCAATAACGCCAGAATTACACGTAACATAATCTTGGCGGTTGAGTCTTTAGCTCGAATATGCGGCGTAGAGGAAACTTTTTTTATTCCACTCATTTCCTATCCTCCTACTTCTTCGTTGCGTTCGATTTTGCCTTCGCAAGCATCACCTTACGCATTGATTTAATCGATTGTGCCAATTGCCGCTTAGCCGGACAAATGTAGCTGCAACAGCCACACTCTACACATTCCATACCATTTAACTTTTTGAATCCTTCTTCATCAAAATGATTTGAAATTTCAGCAAGATGGCTTGGAATTAGTCTGGAAGGACATACTTCTACGCAACGTCCACAGTTAATACAAGGCCCCGGTTCCCACTGGGCAACTTCATCCTTCGTCATACATAGAAGCGCAGATGAAGTCTTAGTTACCGGAACATCCGTATCAAATACAGCAAATCCCATCATCGGACCACCGGAAATGATTTTCTCCGGATTCCTTCGAAATCCGCCGGCTTCTTCCACAAGTTCACTGTATAACGTTCCTGTTCTTACTTTTAAATTTCTTGGATTCTTAATTGCATCTCCTGTAACCGTAACGATACGATATATTAAAGGAAGCCCTTCTTCAATTGCATTACAAATTGCAATCACAGTATCCACATTGTTCACGACACATCCTTTATCTGCAGGAAGCATTTTAGAGTTAATGGCTCTGCCTGTAACCGCATAAATCAATTGACGCTCAGAGCCTTGCGGATACTTGGTTTTTAATGCATGAACAAAGATATTCTCTTTCTCTCTTGTCAGTTTTCTAAGGAGTTCAATACAATCCGGCTTATTATCTTCGATTGCCAATACGCCCTTAGCCTTAGGAAACAGACTTAATTCTATTTCAAGTCCTCGAATGAGTTTCTCCGGTTCTTCTAACATTTTTCTATAATCAGAAGTCAGATACGGTTCGCATTCTGCACAGTTGACTATAATGGTATCGATCTTCTCCGGCTCTTTCGGCTGTAGCTTCACATGGGTCGGGAATCCGGCTCCACCCATACCAACAATTCCTGCCTTTTGAATAACTGCGATAACTTCTTCTTTTGACATTTCCTCAAATGCCTTGTCATTAATTGGTGGTGCCTGCTCATATGCCTCATCATTTTCAATAATGATACAAGGTACTTGATCGCCGGTAACCGTTCGTCTTGGCTCGATTGCAAGCACAGTTCCGGATACCGAAGAATAGATGGGTGCAGAAACAAATCCTCCTGCCTCAGCAATCATCTCACCCGCAAGAACCCTTTGTCCCTTCTGGACAACTGGTTTGGCCGGTGCACCGATATGCTGGGAAAGAGGATATACAAGATTGCCCTTTGGCAAAATATCTGTGATTGGTTTGTCTTTCGACATGGCTTTTCCATCAAATGGATGGATACCGCCCTGAAATGTAAATAATGACATGTATGTAACCTCGTACTTTCCGTAAATATTGCTTTCGTACTTATTCTAATATACTATTTTTTTGCAAAAAATACTACTGCATTTTTCATTATTATGATATGATAAAAGACGTAAACAAAGTTATTATATAGTGCTAAAGGATGGAAATGAAATGAAAACAATTACAGCAGATTTTCATGATTTAGAACCTAATTATCCCATAGACAATCTTGCTCCTAAGGAAGAGGTCATTTTTCTTGATATCGAAACAACTGGACTGACTGCGAAAAGCTCTAATCTCTACCTGATTGGATGTGTCTATTTTCAAAATGATTCCTGGCATTCCATTCAGTGGTTTGCCGAAAAATACGAAGAAGAGCTGCAGGTTCTAACTGCATTTTTTGCTTTTCTTTCTAATTATAAATTTTTAATTCATTATAACGGCAATACATTTGACATCCTTTATCTGCTTGCCAAATGTGAACAATATCAATTGGAGTATAATTTCGATTCTCTTGGCGGTATTGATATCTATCGCCGCATTGCAGGATATCGAGATATTCTTGGTCTGCCGGACCTAAAGCAGAAAACCGTAGAAGAATTCCTTTCTCTGGAACGTACTGATCTTTTTAGTGGCGGAGATTTAATCAGTAAATACCATGAATATGTATGTTCCCAGGATCAGTCCATTCTCAATGATCTGTTATTACATAATGAAGATGATTTAAAAGGCATGTTGGAAATAATTGCCATGCTCTCTTATTCAGATTTATTTAACCAGCCAATTCGTGTTATGAAAGCACAGGCCAATTATTATAACAACAGTCTTAAGAAACGTTGTCAGGAGATTATCCTCAAATTACGTTTCGTTTCACCACTGCCTGCACCGATCTCGTTCCGTGCTCTTGGTTGCTATTTTTCGGGTTCCGGTATTGATGGTTCGTTAAAGATTCCTCTTTTTGAAGAAGAGATGAAATATTTCTATTCTAATTACAAAGATTATTATTATCTTCCGTCTGAAGATATTGCAATGCATAAGTCCGTTGCAACTTTCGTGGACAAGGAGCATCGTGTACAGGCTGCTGCAGCTAACTGCTATACCCGTAAGATGTCGCTCTTCCTTCCGGAATGGGATATTCTCTTTACACCATTTTTCAAGAGGGATTATCGTTCAAAGGAAATGTTCTTCGAGTTAACTGATGAGTTTAAGAAGAGCCGCTCCGGTTTCTGTATGTATGCAGAACATGTATTACAGGCAATGTATCAGATTGGCGATGTATAACCACGCGTGTCGTTCTCGCTGAATGTAATATTCGCCTGATGTGTCTTCTTATTGAATGTAGTTTTCACTAAATAATGTAATAAAATAGGCTATGATGAATAACTCATCATAGCCTTTATTATTGACCTTACTGCACCTTCTGATAAAAGAATGAATTCTTTCTCTCAAAATCAAGATTCTTATAGTCCACAATTTGTTCTGTGCTTCCTATAAATAAAACACCACCCTTTTTCAACGACTGAGCAAATTTGGCAAATACTTCATTCTTTGCATCCTCCGTAAAATAAATCAACACATTACGGCATACAATCAGATGAAAATTATTAGGGTACTCATTCGAAAGCAGATTCTGCTCTTCAAAAATAACCCGGTCTTTAATCTCTTTTTTGATTTGATATGCAGAACCAATCTTCTCGAAGTATTTTTGCTTTAGATCCTGAGGTACACCTGCTATCGATTTTTCACCATAGATACCATTCTTGGCCTTTTCCAGAATCTGTTTATCCAAATCCGTGGCATAGATTGTAATCTGATTCAACGGTATGTATTTCGATAGTGTCATAACCAGTGAATATGGCTCATCTCCAGTAGAACAGGCTGCACTCCAGATTCTCAGATTCTTACCAAAATTCTGTATCAGTTCCGGCAAAACCTCTTTTTCCATATAATCCCACTGTTCTTTGTTTCTAAAGAACTCAGAAACATTAATCGTGAGATAACTCACAAACTCCTCAAAAATAATTCTGTCTTTTTTTAATATATCAACAAAGGATTGATAATCAGTAACTTTATACTTACTAATCAGAGCATCAATCCTTCGTTTCATTTGTTTTTCTTTATAGCAACTAAGATTAATTCCGGTTAAAGAAAGCACTTTGGTCTTAAATAATTCATAATCATTGCCCACACACAATACCTCATCAGACCTATTATTCCTGTGTTTCTTCAGCAGAAGTCTCTTCTACTGTTTCAGCCTCTTCTTCATCCTTCATAAGTTCTTTCATGCTTAAGCTGATCTTTCTGTCTTCCATGTTAACATCAACGATCATAGCCTCTACTTCATCGCCAATCTTAAGAACATCAGAAGGCTTCTCGATATGCTGTCTGCTAATCTGAGAAACATGTAATAAAGCATCTACGCCTTCTTCTAACTGGATGAAAGCGCCAAACTCAGTCATACGAGCAACAGTGCCTTTAACAACATTGCCAACTACATATTTCTGCTCAACATTCAACCATGGGTTGTTCTCATCAAACTTTACGCTGAGTGCAATCTTATCACCTTTAATCTCTTTGATGATAACCTTAATCTCGTCACCTTTTTTGTAAACGTTCTGAGGGAATTCAATTCTTCCCCAGCTCATCTCTGAGATATGAAGTAATCCATCAACTCCACCTATATCTACGAATGCTCCAAAGCTGGTTACGTTCTTAACAACACCGTCAACAACATCGCCTTCTTTGATCTTCTCCATGATTTCTTTTCTTGCGGCTTCTTTCTTTTCTCTTAAGATAGACTTGCAATCACCAATGTATCTTCTCTTCTTAGGATTGAACTCACTCATAATGAATTCAACTTCCTGATCAGCAAATACATTAAGATCCTTGGTAAATGTATCTGATGCAAGGCTTGCAGGAATAAACACAGGCACTTCATCAACAATAACCTTAAGACCACCTTTGACAACTTCTGAAACCTTAGCCTTCAGAACTGTCTTCTCGTTAAATGCATCTTCCAGTACTTTGCTGACCTTCTCAGCAATGAGACGCTTGTATGATAACACAACCTGACCGTCTCCATCATTCATCTTCAGCACCTTTACGGTGATAGGGTCACCAGGTTTTACAACACTGGTAAGGTCGATAGAGCTGTCGTTAGAATATTCGTTCTTAGAAATAATACCGTCTGACTTATAGCTGATATTAACAGCGATTTCGTCCGGTGTTACCGAAATTACAGTTCCTTCCACCACGTCCCCCATATGAATATTTTTAAATGAATCTTCCAGCATTTGTTCAAAAGTTAATTCTGACATAATTTTGAACCTCCTCTATAATATTATTTGGGGTGGAAGCCCCCGCAGTAATTCCTATCTTACGAACAGAATCATCCAGTGTAAGCTCTAAATCCTTCAAAGTCTGAATGAAACAGGTCTTCTTACACTCTTTCTGACAAATCTCAAACAGTTTACGGCTGTTCGAACTCTGCTGATCACCTATTACAATCATAACATCAGTCTTCGATGCAATTTCTTTCGCTTCTGTCTGGCGCTTTCTTGTTGCGTCACAGATAGTATTCACAATATTTATATCATAACCTTTTTTTGCAAATATTTCAACAAGTTCTTGAAATTTATTGTAATTAAATGTCGTCTGTGATACAATGCACACGGGTTTTTCATCCGGTCTTTGATATTGAATCGCCTCATCTGCTGTTTCTATCACGGTTGCCGATACTCTTGACCACCCTTTAATCCCTTCCACTTCAGGATGTCCGGAATTGCCAATGATAACAATATTGGCATGTTCACTCTCCCGATATACCGTCTCATGAATTCTTTTCACAAACGGACATGTCATATCGATATATTCAATCTTTTTTTCATCCAAAAGATCCATAATATGCTTGGATACTCCATGAGAGCGTAACACAACAATACCATGTGTAAGTGTTCTCAGTTCCTCTTCTGATCCGAGTATTTCAACACCATGTTCTTTAAGATCTTTGACCACTTCATCGTTGTGAATAATCGGACCATAAGTATAGATTTTCTTACCTTTTCCGATTTGTTCATAAACCTTATCTACGGCTCGTTTCACTCCAAAGCAAAACCCGGCAGTCGTTGCAAGTTCGATCTCCATCTAATTCATTTCTCTCTTTCTTATTGTTCTGCAATTGATAGAATCTTATCCTCTACTTCCTCTAATGACATCTCTGAACTATCTACCAGCACAGCATCTTCTGCCTGTTTTAAGGGGGCAAATTCACGATTCATGTCACGTTCATCTCTTTCCTTGATATCCGCTGCAATTTGTTGGAGATCACACTGCTCGCCTTTGGCTAACAGTTCTTCATATCTTCGTCTGGCCCTCACTTCTACACTGGCCGTCAGATAGATCTTATGTGATGCGTTAGGAAGCACGTATGTCCCAATATCGCGTCCATCCATAACAACGCTTGTACTTTCTGCAAGTTTTCGCTGCAACTCAACCAGCTTTTGACGCACCTTGGGATTGGTACTGGACATGGATGCCATATTACCGACTTCCTCTGTACGAATCAATCCATTCACATTCTCTCCATTCAAAAGAACCTGTTGTTCGCCGTCTTTGAATTGGATAGAAATCTCCGCTTCCTCACATTTCACACCAATCATTTCCTGATCATCCCGTGCAACACCATTACGAATGAGAAATAATGCCATTGCCCGATACATTGCTCCTGTATCTACATAGATGGCATTTAATTTTTTTGCTACACGTCTGGCGATTGTACTTTTACCGGCACCTGCCGGTCCATCAATTGCAATTGTATTAATCATGTTATATCCTCCCTTCACTTCCTGCGCTTTCTCCCGCTAAATATCCACTCGACCAGGCAATTTGTAAATTAAATCCTCCGGTTAGCGCATCTACATCAATCATTTCTCCGGCAAAATAAAGATTCTTCACAAGCTTTGACTCCATCGTTGAGGGATTGATTTCTTTTACATTAATCCCGCCAATGGTAATAATAGCCTCATTAAAATCCCGTGTTCCGGTGGCATGAAATTCCATTTGTTTTAATGCCTTGACCAGTTGTTTTCTTTCTTCTCTTGTAATGTCATGCACAGCTTTGTCTTCCGGTATTTTGCAGATGGACGGCATTACCTGGATCATTTTGCCTGGAAGCAATCCGCTGAGTGCATTTTTAAACTGTTTGTTCTTATCCGCCTCAAAATCACGCAGCAGACGTTTATCCAATTGTTCCTCAGAAAGGGCTGGCTTTAAGTCTATTCTTACAAGCCACTCCTTTTTGTAACATTTTGCATTAGCATAAGATGCTGCCGATAATCCAAGCGGTCCGCTGATTCCAAAATGAGTAAAAAGCATTTCTCCAAAGCCCTGATAGATTTCCTTCTTGCCGCAGTATAATGTAAGCGTCACATTTTTTAACGATAATCCCTGCATCTGTTTACATTGCTCTTCTGCAATCTCCAAAGGCACAAGTCCCGGACGAAGCTCATTAACATGATGTCCGGCCTTTTCCAATAAGGCAAATGTCTTGCCATCTGACCCGGTAGATGGGTATGATTTGCCACCACAAGCCATAATAACAGCATCTGCTATAATCCGTTCCTTATGTTTGATCTCTACGCCGGTCACAACACCATTTTCATCAATCAACAGTTGTGTTACTTCCGTATTCTTTTTAACAACAACATGATACCGTTCCAGCACACGTTCAAAACATTTAATAATATCAACAGCATGATCAGAAACCGGGAATACCCGCTCTCCACGTTCAATTTTGAGCGGACAACCATTGCGTTCAAAAAAGTCCATAACTGCTTGGCTGTCAAATCCATAAATACTGCTATAGAGAAATTTTTCATTGCTTAAAACAGACTGAAAAAATTCAGTTGTATCACAGGCATTCGTAACATTGCATCTTCCCTTGCCTGTAATATATACCTTTTTCCCCAGCTTCTCATTTTTCTCATATAGAACAACTTCATTGCCGTCCTCTGCTGCTTTGGCTGCGGCCATCATTCCTGCAGCGCCACCACCAACTACGATAATCTTACTCATTAAGTTCTCCTTATCCGACTTCACGGATTATTATTCTTTTGGTGGTTCCTCTACCCCGGCAATCTCATCCTTGATATAGACCTGATAGTTTTCCCAGACATCTTCCAGTTCTTTCAGATTGTTGTTCACTTCGTCATGGTTCTTCATACATAATGCAACAACAAGGGCATTTATGACACTCATTGGTGCAACTAAAGAATCTGCAATGCTAATCATATTGCTTTTGGCAAGAAGCTTACAGGATGCATACATATTCATTGGCGAATATTCAGAATCCGTTATTGCAATCAACTTAGCATTTCTCTCATTGGCAAATTCCATTGCTTTTAAAGTACGAATGGAATACCTCGGGAAGCTGATACCAATTACCGTATCCTCTGTATTGAGGCGAATCATTTGCTCAAACATCTCGCTGGCATTACTACTGTTCACCACGATCACCTGATCCCTTACCATATTCAGATAAAATGCGAGATACTGCGCTAATGGGGAACAGGTTCTTATGCCCACAATAAAGACTTTTCTCGCATTCATAATCATATCAACTGCACTTTTAAATGCATCACTATCTATACTTCCAAGTGTGTCTAGGATGTTCTGTGCATCCGTCTTAAGGACACCCTTTAATATTTCCGAATCATTTTTCTTATTATAGCGTATCTCATTGCGCTGTACTGTATTAAGCTTGTTCTGAATCCATGTTGCCAGTGCTTCCTGAAACTCTCCATAACCATCATATCCCATCAAGCCTGCGAATCTCACCACTGTGGATTCACTGACTCCAACTGCCTTACCAAGCTTTGCTGCCGTTAGAAATGCAGCCTGCTCATAATGGTCCATGATATAGTTGGCAATCATTTTCTGTCCCTTACTCATCTTATTAAATTGTTCCTGAATTGCTTCAATCATATTTTTATCCAATTTCTTACCCTTTTCATAATACCTATTTTCTATCATTGCTTATTGTAAAATCCCCGCAGGGTTACTGCGGGGATAATAACCAAATAATAATCTGCCAGTTCAAGCAAATGTTTGATTAAACAGGATATGCTCCGTTTTTGGAGTCAGCCTTGGTCATATCTACCTTTTCCTGCTGTGCCTGACGATATTTAAAGAAATCAGTTGCAACCTGAGGGAATAAAGCATAGGACAGAACGTCCTCATCCTGCTGCTTCCACTCTTTCATCTCGGATTCAATCTTATCCAACTCATTGGTAAGCTTGTCAGCCGGACGGCAGGTAATTGTCTCTTCATCACCAATACACTTCTTCTGAACTTCTTTGTTGAAAGGCTTAACAGTCTGGCCATATTTACCACGTAATACATCCTTGGTCTGGTCAGTAGCCATCTTATATCTCTCACCCATTAATACATTGAATACAGCCTGTGTTCCAACGATCTGTGATGAAGGAGTAACCAGAGGAGGCTCACCTAAGTCTTTACGAACTCTAGGAATCTCCTGAAGAACGTCCATATATTTGTCTTCTGCATTCTGCTCTTTTAACTGGCTAACCATGTTAGAAAGCATTCCGCCCGGCACCTGATATAACAGAGTCTTAATATCAACGCCAAGAACCTTGGTGTTCATTAAGCCGCTCTTTAAGCACTCTTCTCTATAAGGTCTGAAGTGATCAGCAATCTTAGCCAGTGTTTCCTGGTTATATCCTGTATCGTATGGAGTGCCTTTGAAGGTCTCAACCATAACCTCAGTTGCAGGCTGGCTTGTTCCCATAGCAAATGGAGAAATAGCACAGTCAATAACATCAACACCAGCCTCAACAGCCTTCAGATAAGTCATTCCTGCTACACCAGAGGTATAGTGAGTGTGCAACTGAATCGGAAGTGATGTTGCGCTCTTCATAGCTGTGATCAATTCAGATGCCTTATAAGGAACTAAAAGACCTGCCATATCTTTGATACAGATAGAATCTGCACCCATGTTTTCGATGTCTTTTGCCATCTTCATCCAATATTCCATGGTGTAAGCATCACCAAGTGTATAAGAAAGAGCGATCTGAGAATGTCCGCGTCCTTCCTGCTTTTTAATCTTGTTGGTTGCATCTACGGCTGCCTGTAAGTTTCTAAGGTCATTGAAGCAATCGAAGATACGGATGATATCGATACCATTTGCAATAGATTTCTCAACAAATTTATATACAACATCATCAGCGTAATGACGATATCCCAGAATATTTTGTCCACGGAATAACATCTGTGTCTTTGTATTCTTTAATCCGTCTTTGATTTTTCTTAATCTGTCCCATGGATCTTCCTTCAGGAAACGAAGGGAAGCATCAAAAGTAGCGCCACCCCAACACTCGATGGAATGATAACCAACCTGATCCATTGTCTCAAGGATAGGAAGCATCAATTCTGTCGGCATTCTGGTTGCGATCAGTGACTGATGGGCATCTCTTAATACAGTTTCTGTAATCTTAATCGGTTTTTTTTCAACCGTTTCATTATTAGCCATTCTATTAACCTTTCCTTTCTTCAACCTGTGCTATTTGCAACAGTGTCTTATTATAATTTTACATTACACCAAAGATTGCCATAAACGTACCGGCTGCAACAGCAGTACCGATAACACCGGCAACATTCGGTCCCATTGCATGCATCAACAGGAAATTGGTCGGATCTTCCTTCGCACCAACAGTCTGAGATACACGGGCTGCCATCGGAACTGCTGATACACCGGCAGATCCAATCAAAGGATTGACCTTACCATGTGTTAATAAGCACATTAACTTACCAAACAATACGCCCGCTGCAGTACCAAACATAAATGCAACTAAACCGAGTGCGACGATGAATAAAGTATCTGTATTCAGGAATGCCTTTGCAGAAGTTGTTGCTCCTACAGAAGTACCAAGCAGAATAACTACGATATACATCAAAGCATTGGATGCAGTATCTGTTAACTGTCTAACAACACCGGATTCTCTAAAGAGATTACCAAGCATTAACATACCAACCAATGGAGCTGTTGTAGGAAGGATAATACATACAACGATGGTAACGATAACCGGAAATAAAATCTTCTCAAGTTTAGAAACCGGACGAAGCTGTTCCATCTTAATCTGACGTTCTTTCTTGGTAGTTAACCGCTTCATAATAGGCGGCTGGATAATAGGAACCAGTGACATATAGGAATACGCAGCAACTGCGATTGGTCCCATGTATTTGGTCTGTCCTAATTTACCGGCAAGGAAGATCGACGTTGGTCCATCAGCTCCACCAATAATGGAAATAGCTGCTGCAGCTTTGTCATTGAAATCTGCCCATCCCATAGCACCTGCGAAAAGTGCTCCTAAATATGCGACAAAGATTCCAAACTGTGCTGCTGCTCCAAGAAGAAAGCTCTTGGGATTGGCAATCAGAGGACCGAAGTCTGTCATGGCACCAACTCCAAGGAAAATCAGAGATGGCATGATTGCCCATTCATCTAACAAGTAAAAATAATACAATAATCCGCCCACGCCGTTGGCTGAATCCTCAATACTGATCATAATATCCGGGTAAATGTTAACGAGTAACATACCAAAGGAAATCGGTACCAGCAAAAGTGGTTCAAACTCAAACTTAATTGCTAAGAATAACAAAAGCAATGCAACAGCAATCATGATAAGGTTCTTATAAGAAAATTCCGGATTCATGAAAGCCATCTGGTTAAGCAGATTTTTTAAAATGTCTATCATTGTCTTAACCTCCTGTAGTTTTATATCACATGTCTGTGATATTAGTTTAATGTAGCAAGTAATGCGCCTGCTTCAACTGCATCTCCAACATTTGCATCAATACTTGCAACTGTACCGTCTGCAGGAGCAACTACAGGGATTTCCATCTTCATAGCTTCAAGAATGATAACTGTGTCACCCTTCTTAACTGCCTGTCCAACGCTTGCTTCTACTTTAAATACTTTGCCGGCTGCACCAGCTTCAATCTTAACAGAACCTGCGCCTGCACTCTTTGCAGCCGGAGCTGCCTTAGGTGCTGCTTTAGGAGCTGCCTTAGGTGCTGTTGCTGCTGCTCCAGTGGATGCGCCTTCTTCTACTGTTACATCATATACGTTGCCATTCACGGTAATAGTATAATTTTTCATTTCTTAATCCTCCTAAATTATTGGCCTTAGCCTTAATTATTTGATTCGTTTAATACTTCTTACTACAAAACCATCTGTGGAAGAAGCACCTTCACTTGCCGCAATGGCAGCTGCAATAACAGCAACCAGTTCCGTGTCGTCCGAAACCTCTTCTCTTTCGATAATACCGGCAATTGCATTATTCACGGAATCATCTTTCAGTGTCTTATCTTTATCTTTCTTTTCAAATGCTTTCTGAATCTTTGGAACAATTTCCAATCCGGCAATAATGAAACTAATCAGAATCAGGATTATGAATACGCTACCCATACCAATCAAAGTATTTACACCGGCTTTTTCCATTAACTCACCTGTTGAATAAATAACATTGGTCGTGATGCTTGTAACATGAAGATTCTTATCATAGATAATCTCCAAGTCTGCATCATGAATTGAACCATCTAATGGCATTGTTACAATGATTTCATCTTCTCTTGCATCAATCTCAACGCCTTCTCCAGAAGGTGCAACTGTACCGACAAATTCTTCTGAATCAACAAAAGACTTAATTCCGGCAATCCAAACGCTACCCTCTACACGTACTCCTGAACCGGACTGGTCAAATGCTTCCTGAGAAACAACTTCCAGTTCGTCAATCGTGTAATCATCACATTTGGCCAACATCTCATCTGAATAATCTTTTGAGACTTCTGCATAGATAAATTCTGCCTGATTGATAATCATCTGCTCATCGTAATTCATAGTTTCAACTTCGCTACCGCATGCTGTTAATCCAAAGACACAGGTAAGCATGAGCAATATACTTACTAATTTTTTCATATAAATTGTCATCCTTTCCTAACTTTCGATGATTAAGCAAACAGCATTTCGAATGCGTAAATTAAATGTTTTCTGGTATCCTGTGGCTCAATGATTGAATCCACATAACCTCTTCTTGCAGCACTTGCAGCGCTGTTCTGAAGTGTTTCGTACTCTTTGGCCTTTTCACTAATTACTTCAGCGCCCTGGCCTTCATACATAACCTGAGCAGCCAGCTTAGCTTCCATAGTACCAATCTGTGCATCTGGCCAAGCAAATGTAAGATCAGCTCCAATTCCCTTGGAGTTCATTGCAACATATGCGCTGCCAAAAGCCTTACCAACAATAACATTAACACGAGGAACATCGCAATTAGCAAATGCTTCTGTCAGATTAGCTACTGCCTTGGAAATTCTCTTTTCTGCACATACCGTTGCCTCAAATCCCTTAACATTTGTTAATGAAAGAACAGGAATTCCAAAGCTGTCACAGAAATAAACGAAATCAGCTGCCTTATCACATCCCTTAGGAGTTAATGCTGCTTCAAACGTCTCAGCAACCTTGCCGTCTTCACCTACTACTTCTGTACGGTTAGCGACACAGCCTACTGTCATTCCATCCAGACGAATAAATCCTGTTACCATTTCTTTGGCATATCCGGCTTTAACTTCAACGAAGTTGTTATCATCAGCAATATTAGATAATAAAATGGAGGTGTCGTTTGCACAATTAGCAAGATCAGCACACACACGATTCAAATCATCTGTGCAATCTGTCATTGCAAGATCATCATTATTGGCCGGAAGCATGGAAACAAGTTCACGGATCTGTCCAAGTACACTTGCTTCATCTCCAACAAAATCAGCAACACCACTCTCGTTAGCCTGGAAAGCTGCAGAAGCAGTATCATTCTTCTCTGCAAAGTTACCTGCCAAAGCATTGGGAGAATTAACGAATAATTTCGCATTTTTCTCTTCCATTAAAGTGAAATCAGTTAAAGAAGGCATAATTGCAAGACCGCCTCCACATGCGCCAAAAATAGCTGTAATCTGAGGAACTACGCCTTTAGCCATTGCCTGTTTGAAATAAATCTCACCAAGTGCGTTCAGGGCATCTGTTGCTTCCTGAAGTCTTAATCCAGCACAGTCAAGTAAACCAATTACCGGTGTACCTGTCTTCATTGCAAGATCATAAATATTGGTAATCTTCTTGGCATGCATTTCACCAATACTTCCGCCTAAAACGGATGCATTCTGACTGTAAACATACACGCGATTGCCATCGATAGTACCGTATCCGGTTACAACACCGTCAGACGGAGTATCGTTTTGTTTCAAATCAAAATCTGTTGCTCTGGCTGTAACCATAGCACCGATTTCAACGAAACTTTTTTCATCGAGCAAAGCATCAATTCTTTGACTCGCCGAGCTTGTTGAAGTACTCATTCTCTTGACCTCCATTTATTACTATAGTTTAATATTCTTATTGCAGAAACAAGTAAATACCCAATTTCCGCACTTTAAACATTATATCATATCAAATATTAATAGCATAGCAATTTATTTATTTTTAAGCATTTTCTCCATTCTTTAGCGTATTAAAGGAGAAATTGTTGTACAATCCCATCGAAACATTGTTTATACTGCGTTGTCTCTATGGGTTCTTCAAAAAAATAGTATGACTGCGCCCAAGGTACCCGGTTAATGAAGACCGTCCGAATTCCCGCAACTGTTTGGGCCGGAATTGTCCCCTGAACATTATTTGCAAATAAATCAGTCATAACTATTTCTTCTGTATCTGATAATAATTCTTCCAATTCCATGCGTTGTGTTGTCACATGATGTGCCTGTTGTCCTTCCATTTCAATCACAATTCTCTCGCTTGCCGGAAGGTAGATTGATCTGATCTCATAGTTGCCCCAACCATATTGCATCAGATTGGCCGTATCTGCCCACTTATAGCTTTTGTTTGGCGGCCAACCACTCGCCAATACAACACTGACCAATGTTGTATCCTCTCTTCTCACCGCACCTGTAAAACAATAACCGGCATTGCCGGTAAAACCTGTTTTAATTCCAATCGCTCCATCCATTTGTGTCAGAAATGCATTCTTGTTATTTAGTGAAATCGCATGTCTTTGTTGTGTATCATAAAACGTATAGCTGCCTGTATTTACAATAGCAACAAAGGTTTCATTCTGTATTGCATATGCAGAAAGGACCGCAAGATCATGTGCTGTCGTTGAATGCTGCAATTCTCCTTTTGTCGCATCCAGACCATTCGGTGTAATAAAATAGGAATTCTCCATTCCCAGTTCTTGCGCTTTCTGATTCATCATTTCCGCAAATCCTTCTACTGAACCTCCAATATGTTCAGCAATTACAACAGCAGTATCGTTGTGTGATTCCAACATCAATGAATACAGAAGATCCCTGATATAGTATTGTTCTCCGCTTTTTAGTCCGGCATTTACTCTGGGTTGGCCTGCAGCATAGGATGACACCTGCGCTAATTCATCCATGCTTCCTGATTCAATCGCAATAATGCAGGTCATAATTTTGGTCGTAGATGCCATTGGCAATATCTCATTTTCATTTTTTCCATACAGAACCCTCTGGCTGTCGGCATCCATTAACACTGCTGCTTTGGCGTATAATTGCAGCTGCGCTTGTTCTGCTCCTGCCTGTATCACCTGATTCTCACTAACAAGATCCATTTGCAGTACACTTACATTGTCTTTATGATAATAGTATAGGCAGGGCAATAGAAAAGCCGTCGCAAGGATTCCCCAAACGACAGCTTCTCTATATTTAACAACATCCTCCCAAAGAAGTCGCATTCCACGAAACATAATAGAACCACCGTTTTTTTCTATTATATGGCCTAGCGCTTCCTAATATCCAATATTTACACATCAACTTTAAGATTGGCTTCTTCCTCTGCCTGTTCCTTAAAATCTTCTATCAATTCAGAACTCATACTTGGCAGATCGCCAATGCTTCTAACGCCAAAGCTTCGAAGGAACTGTTCTGTTGTTCCAAAAAGCAAGGGTCGTCCCGGAGCATCCAAACGTCCCACTTCTTCAATCAGATCATATTCTAATAATTTATTGATTGCATGATCACAGCTAACGCCTCTGATTCTTTCAATCTCTCCTCTGGTAACCGGCTGCTTATATGCAACAATGGAGAGCGTCTCTAATACCGTATCCGTCAAAGCATATCGTTGAGAATTCTTCACTATCTTTTGTAAATACTCATATGCCTCGCTTTTGGTTCCAAGCTGTACAGAATTCTCCAGTTCAACTAACTCAATTCCACGATCATCTTTTTCATATCGGCTTTTCATATCGGCAAGAAGTTCCTTTACTTCCTTCTTATCCAGTTCAAGTACCTCTGCTAACTTATCAATCGTAACGGAAGCACCAAGCGCAAATAAAATTGCTTCAATTATGGCTTCTGTCTTTTCTCTTTCCACAGTAATCACATTTCCCTTCTGTTATATTCCCGCTTTACATGATTGCAAAATCCTCATCAAGTGTAATCGGTTCCTTCGCATTTACTCTTGTAATCATGATATCATCAAACAGCTCATCCTGTTCAATGAGGATCTTACCTACTTTCATAAGTTCTAACACAACAAGAAAGCTGACAATAATCTCAAGCTTACTATGCTGCTTCTCAAGCAGTTCACGAAAGCTGCACTGTTCATGCTCATTAAGATATTGGAAGATGAATTTCTGCTTGTCCTCCAGAGGGACTTCGTCCTTTTCAAGGTTGCCGAATTTACTACGAATAGGATCCACACGATCAACCTGACGTTTTAACATTTCCTTATAAATCTCATTCAACTTCTGTAATGTAACGTCACCAACCAGTTCCTCGTAATTCACAGGTTCTCTGTAATTCAATATTTCTTCCGGGATTGTCGGTTGCTTGTACAAAGCCTTCTGCGCATCCATCTGACGATCTTTCAATTCATAAGACATGTACTTAAACATCTTATATTCCAGAAGTTTTTGAACCAGTTCAGCTCTCGGATCTTCCTCTTCCCCCTCTTCGTTTACTTCTTTGGGCAGAAGCATTTTACATTTGATATCAATCAGGGTTGCTGCCATAACAAGAAACTCGCTCATCACATTCATATCCTGTGTCTGCATGTTGCGTATATAGTCCAGATATTGATTGGTAATCTCAACAATCGGAATGTCATAAATATCAACTTTATTCTTTTCAATCAAATGAAGCAACAGATCCAACGGACCTTCAAAAGCTTCCAATTTAACCGGAATTGCCATCGTATCCTCCTATTCCTTCTTCGTTGGTCTTATATCAATACACACCACTTCCCCCGGGTTAAACACCCGAACGGGTATGGTGTGCGTTCCCAGTCCACAGCTTACCACCATTTTCTTATACTCTTCTGAATAAATACCGCCGCTAAATCGGGGGAACAACTGCCATCTAGGTGAAATAACACCACCAATCACCGGCAAACGCATGACGCCGCCATGTAAATGCCCCGCCAAAGTCAGATCAGCGCCCCAGGAAGTGTATGCTTTAAAATACTCAGGATTGTGTGCTATCAGAAGTTGGTATTCATCCGGATTCGCAGCTCCTGCGCAGGAAGCTACATCCGCTTTATTCATCGTATATTTTGCCTTTTTATCATAGAATTTCTTATCAATAGAAAGACCCGTTATTCTAATCCCATAATCATTTAGTACAACAGATTCATTATCTAACAGGATAGCTCCTGCATCCTGTAATCTCTTTTTCATTTCCTCATATGTGACTTGGTATTTTCCGGGAGAATAATAAAGCCTCTGTTCATGATTACCCATTCCATAATAAACAGGATATCTCATAGACAGCTCTGTCACCAGATCAAGAATTGTCTGAAAGGAAAATGTAAATTTGACATTGAGCATATCTCCTGCCATAACAATTGCATCCGGATGTCTTGCATCAATTGCCTGAATCAGTTTCGCATTCCCTTTTCCATATTCTTTATCATGAAGATCCGCCAGCACAATCACACGAATGTGTTTTTTCAGCTTATGCGATTCCAGTCTATAATGTGTGACACGAAAATGATTCATATCACTAAGAATCACTGTACCAAAGAATCCCGTAAACAGAGACAAAATAAAATATAAAAATTCCACTCTGTTTCCTCCTATCGCCATTTATTATCTACTATATATGGTGCCACGACGTCATTATAGCACAACATATCCTTCTATAAAAGATATTTTCTCAAAATCTTCAGGAAGCAATCTGTTACTTTCGCTTCTTCAACCGACTCCATAAATATTATGTCAACACTTCCTATTTCAACTCCATTCAGAGAATATGTGGCTTTGCCAGCAGTCATCCCTTCTGTAATCGGTGCAGTTATGTCATCATATAGAAGGATTTTTTTTCCATTCCACTGATATCACTTCCATCCGTTGACAGATATCTGAATTGTGCTTCATATGCAACTGCGGCATCATC
Source organism: Bacillota bacterium (assembly GCA_029558315.1). Lineage (GTDB taxonomy): Bacteria > Bacillota > Clostridia > Lachnospirales > Lachnospiraceae > NK4A136. Next base: position 1,503 of record JAKQFQ010000226.1, on the reverse strand, counting down.
CTCAACGCCACGATTGATTATGCTATTGGGCAAAGGGTCCGTATTCTCATCTATATACAGATTACAGATACTGTAACCGTACTCTAATAAGATCTGGGCTTCCTGAAAGCGGACGCGAAAATCAGGTGCTGCCATGATGACTGCAATCATATCGATCCCATTCTTATTGGCCGTAGCACTAAGACAATACTTGGCAGCATCTGTTGAACCGGTCTTTAAGCCGGTTGCATATTCATATTGGCGTAACAGCTTATTGGTACTGCTTAACGTAAACACAGAGCTCCCCTGTGCAGTATTATGCACAATATCTTCCATCCAGATACTGGTATAGTCAAATATTTCAGGATAAGTTGTAACTAAGGCCTTCGACATTAGTGCAACATCATATGCACTTGTATAATGATTGGGTGAACTGCTCAGTCCACAACAGTCCTCAAAATGGGTGTCCACCATGCCAAGCTCGGCTGCTTTTTGATTCATTTCTTCCACAAAAGAGCTCTCTGTGCCGCTGACATATTCTGCCATAGCTACACTTGCATCATTGCCGCTTGCAATTACAATACATTTAATCAAGGTGTCAACAGTCTGAATCTCACCAGTCTCTATAAACACCTGGGAGCCACCCATCGATTTGGCATACTCACTCGTTACAACCTCATCCGTCAGATTGATTTGTCCAGATTCTATTGCATCAAAGATTAGAAGAAGTGTCATAATCTTAGTAATACTTGCCGGACTTCTCTGTTCATTGCCAGCTTTCTCATAGATCACAGTTCCGGTAGATGCTTCCATCAGTACGACACTGGGGGAAGTCAGTTCCGGAGCCGCAGCCTCCACACTAAATGGATGCAGCAACATGAGCATTTCTTCCAAGACAATTAACACAGTAAGTAATATGATCCTAAATCTGTTATTCCTTTTCATTTCACATCTTCACTTTATTATTCTCTTATATACAATTTATGTAGCTTTCTGAATTCTTATGAGCATTTTTGCACTGTCTGTATCATCCAGCAACGCAAAAAACAGTCCGTTTACACGGACTGTTCATCTACAAGATTAATTATACTTACGTTTTCTTGCGGCTTCAGATTTTTTCTTACGCTTAACGCTAGGCTTCTCGTAGTGCTCTCTCTTACGGATTTCCTGCTGGATTCCAGCCTTAGCACAACTTCTCTTGAAACGACGTAATGCGCTATCCAAATCTTCATTCGGTTTTACTTCAATCTTAGACATCTAACTCAACCTCCCCCCAGTCATAAACTCGTGCACGTGACTGTCTTAGGGTATTAAAAATGCACATAATGATTATAGCACAAATCAGGGTTTCGTCAATACTTTTCTTCTTCTTGAGTTTCCGCAGTATGAACCATTTATGATAATGTCCTTATATACCACAAGGAAAAATGTCCCAAGTATGGTATACTAACTCTTGCTCATTATTATGAACAGGAGGAATTCATTATCAGAAAGGTTATACTCACAATGGATGAAAACAAGAAA
>JAKQFQ010000217.1 GCA_029558315.1 Bacillota bacterium | reverse complement strand
CATAAATACAAAATAATTCTGATACCATCACATTTTTTTCTAAGTTATTTCTTGTAACCCTTATTGGATTGAACAGTCTGTTGACATCCGGAGTTTATGCAGATTTGATCTACCAACAGGTTTTCAGTTGTTAAACCAATTGATTAACAAATCTAAATAAGTAAATATTTCCATCTATCAGTATACTTTTTTTCACTCGTCATTATCGTTGTATGAGTGTACTCCGGCTGGAAAATATCCGGACAATGTGCAACCAGGTGTGATGAGATAACTGAAATCGGTATTACTGGAGTTACTGAATGAAACAATACGCATTGTTAATTATATGTGCAATCCTTGGAGTTCTGTTCCTTGGAATGCCGGCAATTGCTGAAGAGAGTAAAACACGTATCATCACTGATATGACCGGAAACGAGATCGAAATTCCGGAGACTATTGAACGTGTTGCATTCTTTGGAGGCCCCATCGGTCAGGTTCCCTATATCCTTGGTGTCCAGGATTCTATTGTTGCGACCTCTATCGGGAGCAAGAATTCGCAGCTTCTCAACATTATTGATCCAAACCTGAAAAATATCGCTTCACCACGACAGACAAACGGAATCATCAATATTGAGGAACTGATCAAATCAGAACCACAGTTTGTTCTTGCCGGAGATGTAGATGGTGCAATTGTTGAAAAACAAACGACTATTCCGGTTGTTTACTTCTTTGAGAACTCTGATGGTACCGCAGAGCAGACAAAAGCGGAAGTCACCTTTATCGGCTCAATCTATGGAAAAGAAGATCGGGCACAGAAATATGCAGACTATCTTGACTCTACGTTATCACTGGTGAAATCACGTATCGGAGACATTCCACTTTCTGAACAGAAAGTTCTCTTTAATGGATATGATGCAAACCACCTCATCACCTATGGTGGAGACAGCTACATGCAGGAGCGTATTGAGAACGCTGGTCTTCAAAACGCTGCACAGGAAGTAAATACCTCTGGTGTCAGGCCGGGAATTCATGCAGGTCTTGATGAGATCTCCATGGAACAGGTTCTGAAGTGGAACCCAGATATTCTTGTCATTGATACCGGATCACCAGAAGATGTATACAATGACCCGAAGTGGGCTAGTGTTAAGGCAGTTCAGAACCGCCAGGTATTCCGGCTTCCAAATGGTGTGTTTGTATGGAACCGGCCAACCGCAGAGTCTGCAGTCCTTCACCCGCTCTGGATGGCTAAGATTGCATACCCTGACCGATTTAACGACATCTCCATGCAGGATGAGGTTAAAAAATTCTACCAGGAGATC
>JAKQFQ010000194.1 GCA_029558315.1 Bacillota bacterium | reverse complement strand
CTGATTACGGATATGGGTGGATATTTAACCATAGATATACCTGCAAACACTGAATATATTGCGTACGCAGAAAAATCTGGTTATCTTGCAGGAACTACACATTTTACTGTGTTCAATGTATCTCCTGTAAATATGACTATTCAAATGATCAAAGAGGTGCCACCGACCGTCCCGGTCGTAACACCACCGCCCACAATACCAACACTTCCAACACCTACAGAACCACTTGGGTTTATGGAGCAGTCTGGGAAAGCACTGGGTGATCTCTTTGGTGTTTCACTTTCTGTGGGTAAGATGATATTAGGAGTTCTCATATCACTGGCAGTAGGTATGGGGACGGCGAAAAATCTCAAAGGAGGAGCACCTGAGTTTTGTGTAGGGTTTTTGGGTGCAGCGTTCCTCGTCACTATGGCAGATTTAATCCCCGTAGGATTCTTTGTAGCGATGCTACTCTTGATGGGAATATACATCGCGCGCGCGTACTTCCTGGGAGGAGAAAATGGCGGATAGTCGGCTTTTAGTGGCTTTATGCCTTTCTCTCCTAATTTCTTCTACGGCAATAAGTCTGATTACGGCTACTCCTGCAGCAGACTTTGATATGAATTATCTGTTTAATCCTATCGAAGGAGACTTTTCAGGCAACAAGATACCTTATGAGATAGAAACATTGACAGCAGGTAATTTTCGGGAAGAAAATGGTGCACTGATAAGTTCTACATCCAGAGAGAATAGAGTATATTTTGTATCAAGATGGTTATCAGAAACAGGGGTTTACCAAAATACTTACAAGGTCTTCAACCCTGATAACAGAGAATATCGGATTATCATCAGGAAGACAAATCTGTATTCTGATACCCTGTACGCAAGAGTTACTCCATATGGGGTTTATGTTGAATCCGGTAGTATCCTGGAATTGTATACACCATATTCGGTATTTTTACCTGGGGTAATTCCTTCGGGAACGGAGTATGATATTACAACGATATATGATGAGGTATCGCGAACTGTAAGCATACTGGTCAATGGCAATTTGATAGGCATAGCAGGTAATACACCTGAAGACAGTATTCTCTCCTGGGGTAGTGTGAAATATGCAGGTATCAGCGTAGAAGGAGAAGGATTTGAGATAAGACAGTTGTCGTCTACAGGAGAATCTTTCGAAGAACAGTCTCTCGATATAGGAGCATTCTTAAGCAGTCTTGTCGGAGTTATGGGATGGTATACAAGCAGTGACATACCTTTGCTGGATTTGTTTATAAATATTATTATAAAAATACAACAATTCGGGATTGTTGTTGTATTAATAACCATAATTAGAGGAAACTAAGATGTTTGACTGGAGTATGTTTCATTGGGGAATTGAAAACGTCTTTGTTGCTCTTATTCTGTGGGCGG
>JAKQFQ010000191.1 GCA_029558315.1 Bacillota bacterium | reverse complement strand
ACTGTATGTTGCAATCGTTTGTCTTTACCTTGCATCAATGTACAATATAAAACATCGTGAAGGACTAACCTACTTGTTTTTCATCTTTGGGTTATTGTTGTTTGGTTGGGGATTAAATAATATTATAAATATTGACTTAAGTGCTTTTGGCCCTTTCGTAATGTTTATAGCAGTTATGCTATACTTCATTATTGTTGTGATAATCTATATGGCGTTTTATTCTTTCCAGAAGTATAGAAAGGAATGGAATAGAAAAGAAGGTACGAGAAAATATGAAGAATGATCTTATCTGAATAGTGATATTTTATTTAGAAATGCAAATCCAACAAAATTGAAAACATTATACCCTCTTTTGAATAGAATGTTTCCCTGATATTTTGAATAACCTAATTAAAATGTACTAATTATGAAATCAACAATTAAATTATTCAGATTCTTAACGGTTATGGTTGTTATAATGATCAACACATCTTGCGTTACCACTTTGTATACTCATAAGCAGGTGATGGATAATGCTGTAGTTGGCAGGACTAAGGATGAAATAATTCAAGCGTTTGGATTGCCGAGTCAGAAACAACAAGAGGGTACGTACGAGCAATGGGTCTATGACCTTGGTCAGAAAACCATAACTCTTTCAAGACCCTCGCTCAGCAATACAAATGTAAGTGTAAATCCCAGTTATAACACAGCGGCTATTCGGACAACAGAATTTGGTGGTAAAAGTGAATCTGAAACATACAATAAGTACATCAAAATAATCCTTAACAACAATGTTGGAGTCAAATGGGAATCCGTGGATGTGGATTACTCAGTTACTGAACAAAACAACACCGGAACAGTATTTTATGTGTTAGGGGTAGTTGGAGGCGGCATCCTTCTGGGAGTGTTATTGGCATTGATATAATTGAATAAGAGCTTATTGGATATCCAATATCCAGAAATGCAGATGAACATTTTGGTTAACCTCATGGGGAGCCTAATTTGTCTATTGCTGTATCCTTAATGATATAAACAACGTTTAAGAAATTAACTATATCCAGATCAAATGAAACCACCAGAAACTATAGCTGAAGAAAAAGAAAAGATTTCCGCCATAGATGAACTCATGCAGAGGAGTCTCAATTACCGTGACACCGAACAATTCTTTAAGTTTTTCGATTTCATCAGGAAATTTGATCATTATTCCTATTACAATAACATGCTGGTTTACCTTCAGAATAGTGAGGTCACATTCTTTGGTGGTACAAGCTACTGGAAAAAGAAATGGGACCGGGTAGTCCTAAGTGATGCCAGGCCCTATGTAATCCTTGCCCCTAAGGGACCTGTCATGCTCGTTTATGATATCATTGATACCAAAGGAGACTTGTCTCCTGATGAATTTATGGAAAAGGGACTCGGCAGGAAGCCGTTCGAGGTGATCGGAAAGCTTTCAGAGAAGATTTGGGTAAAGGCCGTGAAGCACACCCGCAATTATGGTATAAAATTAATCTCTACACCTCTGTCATATTTTAAGGCCGGTCATGTCACTACCATTTATGCCGGTGGACAAATCGAAATCTGTTTGAAAGAGGGTACTACTGCAACAGAAAAATTCCCTGTTCTGGTGCATGAATTGGCCCATCTATTATTAGGGCATACAGGACATAAAGAGTTAACACATCCGACCAACAATAAGTCAATTAAGCTCTTAGATAGGGATATTCCAAAGGCGACCAGGGAATTGGAAGCAGAGACAGTAAGTTACCTTGTTTGTCATAGATTAGGGCTTAAAACGCAGGCTGCTGAATATATAGCAGGCTATTTTTCCCATGATGGTGTATTTGACAAATTCAGTTACGATATGGTTATTAAAGCTGCTGATCTCATTGAATCACGATTCTTATATGCTTGAATTTTTCTATATTTATAGATAATTCAAATGTTATGCAGACACCCTTTCAGAAAGCATTAGCCTACGCAGCCACTAAGCATACTGACCAAAAAGTACCAGGTACAGAACTCCCTTATGTCTGTCATTTGAGTAATGTCGCTCTGGAAGTCTTTTTAGCTGCATTGAACACTAATGATTTTAATGTATCATTGGCAGTCCAGGTCGCTCTTCTACATGATACCCTTGAAGATACCGCAACAACTTTTGACGAACTGGCAGATATATTCGGGAAAGAGGTAGCTGACGGAGTTTCAGCGCTGACTAAGGATAAGAACCTACCCAAAGGTCAAAGGATGCAAGACAGTCTGGAAAGGGTAAAGAAACAAACCAGGGAAATATGGGCTGTGAAGATGGCTGATCGGATCACAAATCTTCAGCCACCACCAAAGCACTGGGATGTAGAGAAGAAAAGGGATTACCTGGAAGAAGCCAGGGTCATTCACAGGAGTTTAAAGGATGGGAATAAGTACCTGGCGGAACAGCTCAGACTCAAAATTGAAGAGTACGGCGCTTATTGTAAGGAGTATAAATATGAGGTTTTCGAAGACGATAATTTTCACTGGGAAGATGAAGAAGAAAGAGATAGGATCGGAACTTTTTTTGATCGGGAGGAGGCTCTGACATATTGCCGGACAAGAGTTGACAATTCGCTGCGTCACCTATACAGGGAGGGATTCACACCTGAAAAATTGTACGATTATTACCTGGATTTCGGTTCTGATCCCTTTATCCGGACGCAAGATAAGGATTGTATATTCTCAGCAAGAATGTATGCAAAAGAACGATCCCCCTTAATTTGTAAAGAATTGGAGGAGCAGAAATTCCGTTAAATAACCAATATATGAGCAATTTAGGAAAAATGCCGAATGATAATCATAGTTCTGTGGAAGGGGGAAACGATCATATGACACTCGAATCGGCAAAAAAACTGGTCCGATTGATAGCGGAGGTGAAGGGAATGGACCCGTTAATATACAGCCGGGAACTCCTGAAGAAAAGCCGGGAGCAGACGAAAAACCAGCAGAACCGGAACAATCCCTCTCAGAACTCATAAACCTGATTGATGCTGTTAAGGAAATATCAGTAGAAAAGCCAGAAGACCGACAGTGGAACACCGTTATAATGTGTTTCTTCGGCCCTTCCATACAAGAAAGAGATCAGACAAGACAACCGGAATGGGATTGAGAATTGAGGGACGGGTCCTGTAGAATAGAATATCCCCGCTGCTATGTAAATCCCTACTCCTGTTACGAGGATCAGATATTCCTACTTACTGTATAAATACACAATATTGGCCATAAAGACCGCTTTGTGAACTCTGAAGAGAAACTTACTTGTGTTTACATACTGATATATAGTGTCATATACTAAGTTGTGTACTCTGATGGGCTAATATCTTATGAGTAAATAGACACAAATTAATGCATATATATTTCATATTATCAGTATATTTATGCAGTCAATAATTTTAATTCATATCAGCAATGCAAATCAAAGTTAAGAAGGAGTTCAACAAGCGAAGACGGAATCCAAATGGCAAACTTGAAATAGACCGTGATGGCCATCGTACCGGTTTGATTATCAAGGAAGAGTATTGGAA
>JAKQFQ010000182.1 GCA_029558315.1 Bacillota bacterium | reverse complement strand
ATAGTCTAAGGCTAATTATTAGGGCTATCAGAGGAAGAGTTCAGAGCTAAACACTGGTGGTCGTCCTGGAGATTAGACAAGCTGTGTGACAGGTGCTATCAATTTATGGTTCCTATTCCCATTCCTATCAATAGCTCTGCCGTGATAGTGCAAACCGACGATCCATGGATGACGGGTTTAATCCAGTTCGCTGCGGTATTGGCTGGTGGTTTAATTGCTTATGCAATAGGTAATCATCAACAGAAGAAGGAGTTTGCCAGACAGGCAGAAATAGGTGGGATTCATGCGCGCAATGATGCTTATCTGGAATTATTGGAGGAGCTATTGCTTTATGAGCAAGAACCTATGGTAACTGCAGAACTGAAATTCCATCTGTACAAGGCTTCTAGTTTTGGCAGTTTGAATGTACAGAAAGAGATTTTAGAGATATTGAGCAATATAGATAATACTGATGGGGCTCTCATTTTAATAGAGAGATTGAGGTTGGTTATCATAATGGAAATGGGTTTAGAAATGGTGGTGGATAATAAACGGAAGAAGCTTCATGCGTCTTCGGCTAGGAGCAGAATCGCATCTCTCCGCCAAAAGTATAGGCTTTAAATCTGCAGAATCTATCATGTCCCGAGATCACCGCTGCCGAATTGGGGTTATGATAAATTTAGATAAATACCCAATTTATGCTTATTAAACTCTCAGATTTGTTACTAATTCCTTAACCGAAGACCAATGGAAGAAGCTTTGGAAATAGAGGGACGGGCAGCTTCACGCCGCCCCCCTTCGCTTTCTGATCAATACAAAAGCATAAGATAGGTATCGGTGGAACTACAACAATAGACCATTTGTTCGTGTTTGGGGTCTTCTGCAGCTATATCTTTAACGATTCTCTAATTTGTCTTTTAATCTCTGAGAATTCTTCATCATTGATGCGATAAGATTCAATTTTGGAACCACTCCACCAGTCGAATTTGGCTTCATTGAGAATGCTGATGAGCAGTGTATGAGTC
>JAKQFQ010000176.1 GCA_029558315.1 Bacillota bacterium | reverse complement strand
CCAGCTGTTTGAGTACATCGAAATCTTCTACAACCGCCAGAGACTTCATTCGACCATCAACTATGCCGTCCCTGTGCAGTTTGAACATTCAAATCATGCGGCTTAACTGTGTGTCGCAATTTTCGGGTATAGACCATCCTTCCGGCGACTCTCATCGAAAAAGACTCCTCATCATTGAGTTGTTTATTTGCAGAGTTAGAGAATGTCACTTGAGCCTTTATGCCAATTTCTTTATCGGCAGTGATATCGAGTATTGAATCTGAAAATATCAAATTAATATCCCTCGTTACCTGCCCATTAAGAGCGATATCACCAAAATCTGTTATGCTGTCGCTAAAATAACTGTCTGGAGAAGTTAATCTAACTTTTACCCCTGTCGCTCCGTCATTCCCTGAATTTTTCACCGTTATCCTGCCGGCTTTCTCTCCCCTTGCTTTCAGATACGTAGCAGAATATGACTCTGTGGTTTGCACAAAGTTTGCTGATAATTTTGGCTTCAGCAATATGCATTTGTTATTCTGGCATGACTCTCCTGAAGGGCATCCCGCATCTTGGCAACAATTATCGGCTGTTTCCCCATCTGTTTTAATTCCATCACCGCATCTTGGCTTACAAACATTATCAGTGCAATAATATCCGCTCTGGCATCCACAGTCATTGCAGCAGTTTGTCGTCATCTCGCCAGATTCGCACCTGTTGTTTCCGCAAGCTGGCCCTATTTGGAAAAGTGGAATACTGCTTGGATTTGATTGTGGGTTAGCAGAATTAGCATTCGTACCTGCAGATGTGTTGTCCGTTTGAGTGCAACCACTAATGATAATAACAACCAAAAGAATTACCAACAGCGCGAAATGGTTTTGTAATTTCATTTGCACCGAGCCTCAAGCATTTCGGTCTTACAGACTTGATTTGTAGATAGAGTTTTGTCCAAAGGACTGGTATCACAACAAAGAGTTACTTCATTATCCTTATTATTTTTTAGACTAAGAGGATAGTATATTATATCACCATCTGTGATATCAAAAAATGTCATATAACCTTCTTCTGGGTCTCTTTCCCCATTTATAAACGATATGCAACTGACCGAAGAAGGAGAATTTGAGAAATGTATTACTGCCTTAGCAGGGGAACCAACACAATTTTCCTGATAACCCAAGTTTATGCATTTGTTGCATATAGATG
>JAKQFQ010000020.1 GCA_029558315.1 Bacillota bacterium | reverse complement strand
ATTAAGATTAAAAAGTCGGACTTTTCTTTTTCGGAAGGGACATGGACACTTGATAATTGTCAGATACAAAGTGCAGGATACCGTTCTGGATATAATACAAGACCTAGCAGAAATGTTCAAAGTGTGATCTTAAATGGATATGTTTATATGATGTCTTATGACAGACAATCCGTCTATAAAATTAACATTGATAACGCTGCCGATGTAACACAAATCAAGCTAGGGTTCACCTCAAATTATAGTGTTGCGGGGGCATATCGTAATAACGGCAATCTGTATATGGCCAGTATTGGCGACTGGATTATTGGATCCGATTTTAGAATAGCATCCGATGATACAGTTTATAAGTGTGCTAATACGATGCCATTCAGTTATACCTGCACACCATTATTTCAATATGGACCATTTTTGATAGGTTATGGAGCGTACTACGGCAATTCTGTCAGAAGAGAATTGTTTATGAGGACACCATATCTTGCCACCATCAATAATCTGTCTACCTCGGTTATTAAGACGGCAGACAAGACAATGAAAATCACATATACGATTGAGGAGCAGTAAGCATCTATCAGAAATGGTAGGTGCTTTTATTATGCACAAATTTGAAGGGAGGAAGGCTCATGAGTGAAAAAATCATGGAACTCATTACATGGCTTGGTGCGTTGGGAATACCATCCATCTTTGCCATGACAGTTTGGTGTATCAGATGTTGTCTGCAATACACCAGACAGCTGAAAGTGCTGGCAAAGGCACAACAGGCACAGATGAGGTCACAGCTTTTAGAACAGTACCATTTCTATATGGACGATGGCTGGATTTCAGAGGAACACATGGAGGATTGGGAAAATCAGTACCAGGCATATCACAGCCTTGGCGAGAACGGAATCCTCGACAGCAGACGGGCAGAATTATTGAAACTGCCAAATAGAAAACCAAATAAGGAGGAACAGGACAATGAGTAATTATTGGAAGAAGTGGCTTACAGCAGCCGGAATCAGAGCAGTCAAGACCGTGGCTCAGACAGCGGTCGCAACGATTGGTACATCTGCCGTTTTGGGAGATGTGAACTGGATTGTGGTGGCATCTGCATCAGCACTTGCTGGCATTTTGTCATTGCTTACAAGTATTGCAGGTATCCCGGAAGTGAAGGAGAGTGATAAGTAATGAAACTTGTGGAGAGTATTCTTACAAAGAATCCGTGCTATACGGCAGGAAGAAAAATTGAAGTAAAAGGTCTTATGTTGCACTCGGTTGGATGTTCCCAGCCGAGTGCTCTTGCTTTTATCAAGAACTGGAACAGTCCGTCATTTGACAGAGCCTGTGTTCACGGCTTTATTGATGGAAATGACGGCACGGTTTATCAGACACTTCCGTGGAATCATCGTGGGTGGCATTGTGGTTCATCCATCAATGGTTCTGCGAACAATACCCATATCGGGGTGGAGATGTGTGAGCCATCCTGCATTACCTATGTTGGCGGGGCAACATTCAAGTGTTCTGACATTGCTACGGCAAAAGCTGTGGCAGAAAGAACTTATAAGGCAGCCGTGGAGTTGTTTGCCATGCTCTGTAAAAAGTTTTCATTAGACCCACTCGCTGATGGTGTCATCATCAGCCACAAGGAAGGACACAGCAGGGGAATTGCATCCAATCACGGTGATCCGGAGCATTTGTGGTCACAGCTTGGAATGGGATACACAATGGATACCTTCCGTAAAGCCGTGAAATCTGCAATGAGTGACTCTGAAAACAAGAAAGAGGGTACACAGGCAGCTGTGTTTGCAGGGCTTTCAGAGAAAGATGCCGTGTCGGTTATTGGGGAATTGTGTCGAGAAGATATGAAGAAGAGTGGCATCCTTGCATCCATCTCGGCAGCACAGTTTATTCTTGAAAGTGGATATGGTAAGAGTGAACTCGGGCAGAATGCCAATAATATGTTTGGCATGAAGAAATCCTTGTCCGGGAACACATGGACAGGCTCTACTTGGGATGGCACATCCGTTTATACCAAGAAGACACAGGAGCAGCATACGGATGGAACTTATGAAACCATCACGGCAGATTTTAGAAAATATGCTTGTGTGGAGGATTCGGTTGCAGACCATTCTGCATATCTGCTTGGAGCCAAGAACGGAAGGTCATTTCGCTATAAAGGCATTAAGGGTATGACGGATTATAGAGCCGTTGCACAGTTAATCAAGGACGGAGGATATGCTACGAGCCTTTCATATGTAGATAATCTCTGTAACATCATCGAAAAGTGGAATTTGACACAGTATGATACCGATAGTCAGACTACCCCGGATGTTACTCCAGCAAATCCTGATACAGTCACTTCATTCCCTGCTACACCTTTTTCTGTAAAGGTTATCATTGATGATTTGAATTATCGTTCCGAACCATCTATGAATGGTAAGGTCAACGGACAGACTGGTAAGGGTACATTCACAATCATGGAAGTAAAAAATGGTGGATGGGGCAGACTTAAGAGCGGAGCTGGATGGATCTGGCTTTCAAATCCTACCTATTGTACGGTCGGTAAAACTGTAAAAATTACCGAGGATAGCAAAAAGGCCATTGATGAGATTGTAAAGGAAGTTATTCAGGGTAGATGGGGAAATGGAGCAGAGCGTAAGGAGAAACTTACGGCAGCCGGATATGACTATGCTAACGTTCAGAAGAAAGTAAACGAGATGCTTGCGTAGTATAATCTCGATAATCTGACTATCGGCGGTATTTTAGAGTATACAACTAAATAAAAGATTATCCTTTATGGCTGGGTTGGTATTTTACCGACTCAGCCTTATTTTTTTTACTTCGGCCACTTTGATGATTTTTTCCCAAAGAATAGTGAAGGGATAACGAATTAACGATGCATACAAAAAGTTGATGCCCTTCGAAAGGAGGGAATCATCATGAATGACACACAGAGAAAAGCAATAACAGACCTTAGATTGAAAGGATGCAGCTATTCGCAAATTTCGATAAAGGTTGGACTGTCAGAAAATACCATAAAGACTTTTTGCAGAAGAAATAATCTCAAGGCAGAGGATATTGCAAATGCGATTGGTCCCAAAGAAGGAGTGTGCGAGTGCTGTGGTAAGCCAACGGTACTTATTGAAGGGAAAAAGCCTAAAAGATTCTGCTCTAGTAGTTGTAGGAATAAGTGGTGGAATTCCAATCTCGATAAGGTAAATAAAAAGGCTAATTATGAATTTACCTGTGTAAGATGCCATAAGCCTTTTACAGCCTATGGTAATAAAGGAAGGAAATACTGCTGTCACGAGTGTTATGTGGCAGATAGGTATTATGGAGGGATTTAAGATTGGAAGATAATAAGAAACCAGAAATAACAGATGTGCCTATATGCGATAAATACACTCTCACGATTAAAGAGGCGGTTGCCTATTTCAATATCGGAGAGAAGAAACTGCGTAAGTTGGCATTTGAAAATATAGGAAGATTTTCTGTGATGAGCGGAAATCGATACCTTATTATTCGCACAAAATTTGAGAAATTCTTGGAGAATACACAAGGGATTTAATGCAGATAATTGTTTATTTTATCTGCCGAAAGTAGTTGATAAATAAGTAGTTCAGAGTGATATATGGTATACCCCAAGTACCTGGGGAGACTAGGAAAAGGAGTGATTTACACATGAAACCAAATATTGAAGACAAGGCAACGATAACTGTTCAAGAGGCTTTGAATCATTATTGCTTAAGCCCTAGAAAGTTTTATGCAACATTGCATCTGCCGGGATTGAGTTTTGTAGTTTTCTACTACGATGGACGCAGGCTCATCATTCGTGAAGAGTTTGAGAAGTACCTAGCAGAGCATCCAGAATTAAGATAGTGTCAAATAAGTTATGAAAAAAATGAGCAAAGAAAAAAGGCTCAGATGAACCTTGAAAACGGTAGATGTTTTAGGTTGTGGTAGCTGATCG
>JAKQFQ010000019.1 GCA_029558315.1 Bacillota bacterium | reverse complement strand
CTGTCTATTGCTTTCAAGAGATAAGGTGTTTACAATACTCATAAAGGGCTCCTTGGGGTATTTTTATTAAGATTCGACACCTTAATTTTACCACATTTGGATGCTCTTTTTTTATTCACTTAATAAGTGAAAAGCAATATTCAGTAAAAACACAGCAACTACGTGGCTTTCAGCTACTTTCACGGCATCGCTGTGAATAATCTAGGCTTATTATTAGATAAATACCAGTTGATTTCTTCTGCCCACTCATAATCGAGCATATAATCATAGTGATAAGCATTGATTGCCCAGACCTCACCCTTTAGGTATGCATAATAGTCACAATCTATTGCAACTTTATCCACTGCAAGACTATTTCTGGAACGAATCACGATTTCTTCAATTTCTTTTTCTTTCAATATCTTTTGCATATCGCTGATAATTTTACGAAGGGATGACTGTACCGACTCAGTATGTTCCTTACCCTCAAGCAGAATATCAATTAACTCAGAGTTGCTGACAGAAGCCCCTTTGCGGTTCACAAGATAGGCAAATAATTCCTTTGATTTGCTTCTTGCAAAACAAATTCTCTCGCCATTTTTGCAGAATACATCAAATCCACCAAAGCATTGGACTCTTACTTTTCCCTTGGGATTCTCAATCTCCTGTTGCTGAACCTGATTCAGTTCTTCTTCAATCTCCTTAAGGCTTGCCGGTTTCATCAGATAGCCACCCGCGCGTACCTTAAATGCATCCAACGCATATTTTTCATGTGCTGTTGCAAAAATAATGTACGTTGTATCACTAATGGCTTTCAATGCCTTAGCGGTATCAATACCTGAAATCTTAGGCATCTCCATATCCAAAAAGGCAACATCTATCGTAGTAGTCCTGGCAAACGCAATAGCCTGTTCAGGATCTGTAAATCCTGTCACATTTGCATCCGGCCTTAACTTTATAACTTTTTCGACCAAATCCTCTTTGGTATTTTTCTCATCATCAAGGACAATGATGTTCATTGGCAATGTAATCCTCCTGCACACATCAACATTTCCCACTCAGCGAAACGAATAAGCGATAATCTAATGTAAAATTTTTCCATTATCAAATATTATATCAGATAAGTTGTAAATTATAAATGAAATCTTCTTTGAATTTCATTTCTCATTCTTCTTCTTGATAACATGGTGATTAAGGCAATGACAATAACGCCACAAACAGTTAGTACAATAGATGACCAATGCAGTGCCAGTTTCTGCAGATTCGCATGTTCAATCAGTAATTCTATTGCAATACAAAGGACTGCAATCTCAGTAAAAATGGTAATTATTCTTACCAGAATGCTCTTCATATGCTTAGCAATTGACAGAAAAATCTCTGTCAGGATAAGGACAATCAGTGCAATCGGCATTCCCAGTTCAAGTACCCAGTCAAATGAATCCGTAAACATCCCAATCAATGCCAGATAAATACAGACCATAATGCCATTAATCAACGTCAGTACACGTAACTTCATATTTTCCTTCAAAAGAGGTGGAACAGAAGCCACCCACAGAATACCGCAAAATCCCACTACCAGCAAAGACCATTTATTTGGAGTCCAAATAAAATAATTAAGAAGCACACAGCTTACCGCCGTACAGGCCAGAATCACTGAGATCAGAATAGCAAAGTCTTTTCGTTTGACCGGTTCCACTGTTCCGATTTTTTCTGGAAACGTTGTATTCTCTTTTTCCTTTTGTAACTCATTGGGATTAATTACCGGAGTTCTGCAGAGCGGACATTTCTTTACAGCACGGTCCAGCTCTACACCGCAATTCACACAATAAGACATGATATTATCCTCCTATGGTTTTTCCTATTACCGGTTAGATTCCAGCTTCACATGTATACCATCCTTCACCAGTTTGGTAAAAAACAGCCGTTCCACATCTGATTCATAGATAGACGATGCAAACGTAATTGTCATCTGATCCTGGTAGGTCACAATAGAGCAATTGGTTCGCCTTGAAAATGGCTGTCCCATGCAAATGTCGAATCGTTCGATCCAGGGGATCATATTCTCCGGCACCTGCAAAACCCCCATATTCGTCAGACCCACAGTTGAACTTTTGTCCTGTACCATCTTATAGAACTGTCTGACAACACGGTCCTTGATAAACAATGGAATAATACGAATTAATGGATTCTGCTGTGTTG
This sequence comes from Bacillota bacterium, assembly GCA_029558315.1. Lineage (GTDB taxonomy): Bacteria > Bacillota > Clostridia > Lachnospirales > Lachnospiraceae > NK4A136. The sequence goes on along the minus strand of JAKQFQ010000019.1, from coordinate 7,205 downwards.
CTGCATTCGTTGTTATATCTCCACGAAGAAATTTATTATTAATATAGTAACGCATGTAATGGTGAACCTGCGTAACAATCTCTTCAAAAGTATAGGTTCCTAACCGTGGATCAATTCCCGGGTAAACCATTGATATAAAATTGCGTAAACTTTTGGTCGGGAAAAATCTTCTTAGGTTTACCGGCATTGCAATTGCAATCGGTCGTTTCTTTTTCGGCTTTTCCTGCTCCTGTTTTTGCAGCAGGGCATAAAGCATCACCGAATTAAGATACTCCGTCACAGAGGCATTGTAGTGTTTGGCAACCTGATATACTTCCCGTGCAGACAAAATCCCAATAATCATATTCAGCGTATAGAAAGGTTCCGCCGTTCCTCTAATCAAATATGCTTTTTCTTTTGGGCGGTCGGGTCTGACCTCTGCATTCGCATAACGTATATATGCATCTTCTGTCTCTTCCGGATCGGGTTTTTCATTGATATCTTTTACCATCTGTCCAAGGGTAATCGGATGTCCCTGTAATCTAAGATACTCTGCAAGCAGTGTATGCAACAAATACATCCCGCCCGTACCGTCTCCAAGACTGTGATGCACTTCTAAGGATACCCTTTTCCCATAATAGTAAAGTCGCACAAGATAACGGTTATTCGCACGAAAAGGCATAGGCATACATGGATTCTTAATATCCTCCTGTACAAATGGTCCCGGACGTTTATTGGTCTCAAGATATCGCCAGAATACTCCCGTTCGAATCGCCACCTTATAGCTCGGGAACCTTGGCAGTACCCGATCCAGCGCAAGTTGCAGCTTATCCGGAACAACATCCTCTTTTAACAATGCGGAAAGTCTGTACACGGAGCTAAAGTCCTGTCTCTGCAATGTTGGAAATACAATTGCAGACAGATCAAGGCGATACCAGTTTTTTTCTTCTTTTTCACCCTTAGCTTTCTTCATTCCTGCTCCTCTAGCACTCTCAATCGTGAGATTATTTCATTACTACCATCATACCATTTTTAGTCTGTTCTAGCGACATAATTTTATTCGCTTTACAGAAGTCCTTATATCGTGATACACTACGCTATAATTACCTTTGACTTCCTTGCCGAAAGGAGAACCTTATGGCACTTTCTGATCTCCGTAACCAAAATCTTATGAATCTGATTAAGCGGATGCATAGCCTGATAGAAGAACCTGACATTGAAAAACAGCGTCAGACACAGGAGCTTATTGCGTCCATCAATAAATCCCCCAAAGATGTTATCATTACTGAAGTATCCTTAAGTGGAATGTATGGAGAATGGGTTCGACCAGCTCGTCCTCATGCCAAAAACCGTGTTATTCTGTATTGTCATGGCGGTGGATATATGACTGGGAGTTGTTCCTATGCCCGTTCCATCACCACAAAACTTGCCACCTCTGCATCTCTTGATGTATTCTGCTATAACTATCGTCTTGCACCGGAATTTCCCTATCCCGCTGCTACTGAAGATGCGATGGATGCATGGAATTATCTGATGATGCTTGGATATGGAGCCAAAGATGTTATTGTTGCCGGGGATTCTGCCGGTGGTAATCTGGCATTATCGCTTTCCCTAAAGTTAAAATCAGAATGCCGTTTTCTTCCTGGTGGCTTACTTCTCTTCTCCCCGTGGACAGATCTGACTGCTTCCGGCAAATCGCATGAGACAAAAATATCTGTTGATCCTATTCTCTCTCCGGATTATCTTGCCACTGTAACCAGGGCCTACGCTGACGGTGAGGATTTGACCGATCCACTGATTTCTCCTCTGTTTGGAGATTACACTGATTTTCCGCCGGTATTTATTCAGGTTGGCACCAACGAAATTCTATATAGTGACTCCAATCAGCTTCATAAGAAAATGCTGTCGGCCAATGCACCTGTCCGCATGGAAGCTTTTCGTGGTATGTGGCATGTATTCCAAATGTCTCCATTTAAAACAGCCTATGAGGCAATTGATCTCGGTGCTGACTTTATTCTTAATATATACAAATAATGTCGCCAAAGGGCGACATTATTTGTTACCAAGATACACTTCCTGTATCGTCATTGATTGTCCTATGATGATTCGCTTCGCTTACCGATGATGAGTTAACTTATACCTTTTTCCCTGTATAAAGGCTATAGTATCTGCCCTGCTCCTCCATCAATTCCTGATGAGTTCCACGTTCAATAATCTTGCCAGCTTCCAATACCATGATACAATCACTATTCCGTACTGTTGAAAGTCGATGGGCAATAACAAAAGTCGTTCTTCCCTTCATCAGTCGGTCCATTCCTGACTGAACTGCTTTCTCGGTTCTAGTATCAATTGAACTGGTTGCTTCATCCAGAATCAGTACCGGTGGATCTGCGATAGCAGCACGTGCGATGGCTAACAGCTGTCTTTGCCCCTGACTTAAGCTGCCTCCATCCCCTGACAGTTCTGTATCATATCCCTTGGGAAGTCTGGTGATGAATCCATGTGCATTAGCCAGTTTTGCTGCAGCGATGACTTCTTCATCTGTAGCATCTAACTTACCATATCGAATATTCTCTCTTACCGTACCGCTGAACAAATGCGTATCCTGCAGAACAATTCCAAGAGATCTTCTCAAATCATCTTTTTTAATCTTATTAATATTGATACCATCATAACGGATTTTACCATCCTGAATATCATAGAAGCGATTAAGCAGATTGGTAATTGTTGTCTTACCTGCACCGGTAGATCCAACAAATGCTATCTTCTGTCCAGGTTTGGCAAACAGCGTTACATTATGAAGTACTATCTTCTCCGGATTGTATCCAAAATCAACATCATCAAATACAACATCACCTTTCAATTCCACATAGGTAACACTTCCATCTGCCTGATGCAAATGACGCCATGCCCAGATACCGGTTCGCTCTTTGCTCTCAACCAGTTGTCCATTCTCATAGCGGGCATTGACCAGTGTTACATAACCGTCATCTACTTCAACCGGTTCATCTAACAGTTTGAAGATTCGGTCCGCGCCTGCAAGCGCCATAATAATACTGTTAAACTGCTGGCTGATCTGGTTAATTGGCATATTAAAGCTCTTATTAAAGGTCAGAAAGCTTGCCAGTGAACCCAGTGTAAAACCACCAAATCCACCAATCGCGAGTACACCTCCGACAACAGAACACAGTACAAAGCTAACATTTCCAAGCTGCATATTGATGGGTCCTAAGATATTGACATAACGGTTTGCTTTTTGTGCACTGTCAAACAGCTCATCATTTTTCTCATTGAACTGTTCCAGACTCTTTGTTTCATGACAAAATACCTTAACGACCTTCTGTCCTTCCATCATTTCTTCAATATATCCGTTGATTGCACCCAGGTTCTTCTGCTGTGCAAGGAAATACTGTCCGCTAAGACCTGCAACCTTTTTCGTCGTAAACATCATCACTACAACCATTGCGACGGTCACACCGGTCAGTGGAAGACTCAGTATTACCATACTGCAGAATACACTGACGATTGTAATTGCACTTGATAAAAGCGAAGGAAGACTTTGCCCGATCATTTGACGAATCGTATCAACATCATTGGTATAGATTGACATGATGTCACCATGGGAATGGGAATCAAAATACCGGATTGGCAGTCTTTCCATATGTGAGAAAAGATCCATACGCAGTTTATTCAAGGTCCCCTGTGAGACATAAATCATAATCTTGCTATATACATAGGTAGAAATAATACCTACACCGAAAATAATCGCCATGATATAAATCTGATGCAGAAGCTCTGTAAAATCAGGATTACTTTGCTTGGATAATGGCTCAATATAATCATCTAGCAGGATCTTAATAAACATGGTTCCTCTGACCTGTGCAAGAACCGACACAACAACAGCAATCATCACAATAATGATGTGTGGGATATATCTGGAAAATGCATATCCTACCAAACGTTTAAATATTTTACCGGGATTCTCAAGTTTAGGCTTGGGCCCCATAGCTCTGTTTCTGCCCATTTTTATTTCCTTAACGCGCTGCTCTGCCATTATGCCTCACCTCCTGTCTGATCAAAATCCGCATTGCCACTATTCTGCGACTCATATACTTCACGATATATTTCATTTCCTGACAATAATTCATCATGCGTTCCGACTCCGGCAATTTTTCCTTCATCCATAACAATAATCCGGTCCGCATGTTCCACGCTGGAAACTCTCTGTGCAATAATCAGTTTGGTCGTTCCTGGAATCTCCTCGGTAAAAGACTTACGAATCTTCGCATCTGTTGCTGTATCCACCGCACTTGTACTGTCATCCAGAATCAAAATCTTCGGATTCTTTAATAATGCACGCGCGATACACAATCTCTGCTTCTGTCCACCTGAAACATTGGTTCCACCCTGTTCAATATATGTCTCATATCCTTGTGGCATCGCAAGAATAAATTCGTCTGCGCAAGCCAGTCTGCAGGCGTGCTTGCACTCTTCCAATGTCGCATCCTCTTTGCCCCACCTTAAGTTCTCAAGTATCGTCCCGCTAAACAGAACGTTTTTCTGCAGAACCACCGCAACTTCATTACGTAATGTATCCAAGTCATACTCCTTAACATCACGTCCACCAACAATTACTTCTCCGTTCGTGGAATCATAGAGTCTGCTAATCAGGTTCACCAGACTGGATTTGGCACTTCCCGTGCCACCAAGAATTCCTATGGTCTCCCCTGGCTGTATCGCCAGATTAATATCCTTCAATACTGCTTCTTTACTATCCTTTTGATAGGCAAATGACACATTTCTAAATTCAATGCTTCCTTCCTGAACCTGCATAATCGGTTCCTTGGGATTCACAATCTGTGGTTCCTCATTGATTACTTCCGTTATTCTTTCTGCACTTGCGATACTCATGGAAATCATTACAAATACCATGGATATCATCATCAGACTCATCAGAATATTCATACAATAAGTAAGAAGACTCATCAGTGCACCAGTTGTCAGTGTATCAGAAACGATCATCCTGCCACCAATCCAGCTGATGAGCAGAATGCAGGAATAGATTGTAAATTGCATAATTGGTGAATTCAATACAACCATATTTTCTGCCCTTACTGCAAGACGATAAATATTTTCACTCGCCTTCTTCATTCTATTTTCTTCATAGTCTTCCCTGACATATGCCTTTACCACACGTATGGAACTGGTATTTTCCTGAACTGTCGCATTTAAGTCATCATATTTACGAAATAACTGTGTAAAATATTTCATTGCAAACTTAATGATGATTGCTAACACACATCCCAGCGCCAATACTGCGATCAGATAGATTGTTGCAATTCTTGGTGAGAGGAAAAATGCTGCACCCATGGCAAAAATCATACTAAATGGTGCTCTTATACACATTCTTAGTATCATTTGGTAAGCATTCTGAACATTGGTGATATCCGTTGTCAATCTGGTAACCAGACCTGCTGTCGAGAATTTATCAATATTGGCAAAGGAAAATTTCTGGATATTCTCATACATCGTCTTTCGTATATTTCTGGCAAATCCTGTTGATGCTTTAGCCGCATATACACCACCGCCAACACCTGCTGCAAGTCCTGCTGCCGCAAGTAAGAGCATCAGTCCGCCCATGATGGCAATATGCTTCATATTGCCTCCTTCAACGCCGACTCCTTTATCAACGATGGATGCCATTAATAATGGAATTAATGTTTCACAGATGACTTCCACTACCATAAACAGCGGCGTCATTAGCGATGCCTTCTTATATTCCTTCACCTGTGATAGTAATGTCTTTAACATAACTGACTATCCTCCTTCACATTATCTCTTAATATCAGTAAAAGTCGTAATAATTCTTTCTGTTCCTGTTGATTCAAGCCCTGGGTAAGTTGTGCCATCAACTCCTGCTTACCTTCCTTCAATCGGCTGATCAGTTGTCTGGACTGCTCCGTCAGTTCAACCAGGCTGACTCTATGATCTTCAGAATCTGTCCTTGTTATCACAAAGTTCTTTTCTTCCAGACGTTTGATGATTCCGGCAACTGTTGGATGTGTCACTTGCAAATGTCGTTCAATATCCTTCTGCGAAACCTTCTCCCTACCACAGCAGCTTAAATAAAACAAAACATGACTCTGTGTCATAGTCAACCCGTACTTAGTCAGATTATTATCTACATTTCTTCGTATCGATTCAGTAATCTGCTTGATAATAAAGCCAATATCCTGATCATGATTCCCTTTACATGCTCTATCTTTTCTACATTCCATAGTATTTCCTCACTTGTGTGCTGTAACCCTTACCATATCAAAAAAGTAGCGTGCTACCATTTATTCGTAGTACGCTACCCATTATACGCAGAAACATTTTTATTGTCTATATCTATTCTGTGAAAAATGCGTGAACCTCTATCCTGCAATGTAGTGTTCCTTATCCGGTGTGGCAGTAAAGAGGTAAATGTCATAATATGTCTCTTCTTTATTTCCTATTCCCTTTTTCTGCTACTCGTTATGATCTCCATTCTTATACAACGTCTCTACGATACCACGTCCAATGATATTCCCGCTGCCCATTCCCAGTGCGTCTACCGCATTCGCGTAATTGACAGACCTGTCATTCGTAATCTCTGCGTCAAATGGATTCGCAAGTGCAAATACTTCAATCACATACACATGATCTTCTGTAGATCCCGGAGGATAGGGTCCAACATAATCCGGTTTCTCATAGGCGCCTTCCTCAAGGCTTAAAGTGTCTGCAGGTAAATCAGTTACAACCCAGTGCATCCAGTTTGCAGTAATATCAAACATCAATACTGCATAGGAATTGGCACCTTCTACTGCATCCCAGGCAATTGCCGGACTCAAGTTCTCTCCATCATCTGTATTAGAACAGATTGTAAATAATCTTCCATCCGCTGTTACTGAATCACATGTAACTGTCATCTCTATACAATCCTCCGCTTCTGCCGGTGCTACGGACTCTTCTGCCGGTGCCACGGACTCTTCTGCCGGCTCACCAGTACATGCAGTCAGTGCAAGTGCACACGTTAAGATCATTGCGATAAAATATCGTTTCATAATTTATCCTCTCTCTCAATCAAGGTAGTGTCAAATACCTACCTTGTTTTATTGTTCTAAACCTTGATTTTATGGGAGTTTGCACCAAAAAGAGCATTGACCTCCCTTTTTTTGATATAATGTCCTCGACCAAAATTCCAA
>JAKQFQ010000129.1 GCA_029558315.1 Bacillota bacterium | reverse complement strand
ACCGCAACAGGGTATTCATTAATGGCCTGGTCTATACTCTCGGCAGAGCAATCACTTACACCGCAATCGCATTAATAATCTTCTTTGGTGCTGATCAGCTTAAGCTTGGCGGATTCTTTCAACGCTATGGAGAGAAGGTTATTGGCCCGTTGCTGATAGTTATAGGATTATTCATGCTGGATATACTCAGAATCAAATTCCCCGGATTCAATAAACTGACAACTGGAATGCAGGATAAAAAAAAATGGGGATACTTTGATGCATTGCTGCTTGGTCTGCTTTTTGCTCTTGCCTTCTGTCCCTACAGTGGAGTGCTGTATTTTGGAATGCTTGTACCTCTTACTGTTTCAAGCGCATCAGGACTTTACCTCCCAATCATCTATGCAATGGCAACAGGAATTCCGGTGATAATTATTGCATGGGTACTTGCTTATACAGTTTCAGGAATCGGGAATGTTTACAACAAGATAAAATCGTTTGAACTCTGGTTCAGACGGATCATTGCTGGTCTGTTTATTGCTGTCGGAATTTACTATATAAATAGAGGTTACATTTAAATTACCGTCATTCCGAATGACTCCCGCTTTGTTCAAAAAGCGGGAGGAATGAGGAATCTTTTTCTATAAACAATAATTTTATTCATTAAAATGGAGCTCAAAAAAGAACTAAAAATTCTGTTCTGGATAGTAGCAGTTTTTGTATTTGCATTCTTTTTACCAATTGAGAGTGCCAGGTTCAATACAGCCATTGCTGCAACCCTTGATCTTGTAAAATGGTATGCCCAGGAACATGTTATTCTCTGTCTGCTTCCAGCCTTCTTCATAGCAGGAGTGATTTCAGTATTTGTAAGCCAGGCTTCGGTACTTAAATATTTCGGAGCACAGGCAAAAAAGTGGGTGGCATATACTGTAGCAGCTGTTTCCGGGACAATCCTGGCAGTATGTTCATGTACCATACTTCCGTTATTCTCAAGTATCCACAAAAGAGGGGCAGGTCTTGGTCCTGCAATTGCCTTCCTTTATTCAGGTCCTGCCATTAATATTTTGGCAATTATCCTTACTGCCCGGATACTTGGATTTGAAATGGGAGTTGCAAGAGTTATAGGGGCAGTATCATTCAGTATTATAATAGGAATGCTGATGTCCCTGATCTACCGCAGGGAGGAAAAAGCAAAGAGAGAAGAACAGATGAATATTGCTCCTCTCCCTGAGAAAAGACCAATATGGCAGACATCACTGCATTTCTTTACGCTGGTTCTGATCCTTGTCTTTGCCAACTGGGGGAAGCCTGCTGAAGGTGATACCACAAGTACATGGTATTATATCTGGCATTATAAATGGTGGATCACCGGATTTTTTAGTCTTGTCATGGGATACTCGCTTATTAAAATTCTTAAAATCAAATGGCAATGGGTTTTTGGTGCTGCAGTAGCCGTAATTGCATCAGTTATTCTGTCAAATAACCTGATTGACAGTGATAAACTCAGGCCTCTCGTACCAATGCTTGTCGGGATAATTGCATTAAGTGTTATAACAATCGTCGATAAGGTGGATGAGGATAACAAAGCCTGGACAATTGCTACATGGGATTTCGCAAAACAGATACTTCCGTTGCTTGCCATCGGAGTTGTTACAGCAGGCTTTCTGCTTGGATCAACTCATGACGGGAAGACTATTGCAGGGGTGATACCAAATGAATGGATTTCTGGACTTGTCGGAGGCAATTCGGTATTTTCAAACTTCTTTGCATCAGTTGTGGGTGCATTCATGTATTTCGCAACACTAACGGAGGTTCCAATCCTTCAGGGACTTATTGCCTCGGGGATGGGAAAAGGACCAGCACTTGCACTTCTGCTTGCAGGCCCCTCACTTTCATTGCCAAATATGCTGGTAATACGTGGTATAATTGGCACACAGAAAACAGTGGTTTACGTAAGCCTTGTTATAGTTATGGCAACTGTAACAGGTATAATGTATGGTGCAATCTGAGAATGTATTAACCTAAGGCTTTATCTTTTCAAACAATCCCAGGAGTTTAGTTTTATAGATTTCTGTTATCTGTGATTCATGCTCGCCGATAGGTTTAACAGGGATCAGATCAATGACTTCAGATGCAGATAAACCGGATTTATACATCAGATCGAGAGATGCAATAATGGTCTCATAAATCGATTTTTTACTTTCTTCATCTGAAAGGCCGATTTTATTTCCTATTACAGCAAGCTCTTTCCACTGGAACCAGAAATATGTAGGTAGCATTGCCGACAGG
>JAKQFQ010000120.1 GCA_029558315.1 Bacillota bacterium | reverse complement strand
CTGGCTCATGCAGGCAATGAGGTCCATTTCTTATTCCATAGTGAATACGATTATGTGAAGTCTCATGGTTTGATCATTGATTCTATTTTGGGAGATTTTCATGTATCTCCAATCAATGCTTATAGATCAACGGCAGATATGCCTGCGTGTGATGTGGTCATTGTTACAATGAAATCAACTCAGAATGGTCAACTGAAAGAGATGTTGCCTCCATTGTTGCATAAAAACACAGTCGTTATTCTGATTCAAAATGGATTGGGAATGGAAAACGAACTTGCTGATGCGTTTCCGAATACGACTATTATGGGTGGTATAGCATTTATCTGTACTTTTAGAGTTGGACCCGGCCGTATTTCTCATATTGATTATGGACATTTGACAGTTGGTGTTTATCAGAACCCTCAAGATGAGATTCTGAATCAGATAAGAAAAGACTTCGAAAATGCGATTGTACCTTTTGCCATTGCGCCGGATTTGAATGATGCCCGTTGGAGAAAGTTGGTTTGGAACATTCCTTATAATGGGTTAACCGTTGTGTTGAACACTTCTACGGAAGTTATCATGAAGACTGAGTCTTCACGTCAGTTGGCTCGTGATATGATGTTGGAGGTGGTAGAGGGAGCTCGTGCTTGCGGAGTTGATATAGAACGTGAGTATGTCAATGATATGTTGCGTATGACGGATTCAATGAAGCCTTATTCTCCAAGCATGAAGCTGGATTTTGACAACTCCAGACGAATGGAGATACGTACGATCTATTCCAATCCCGTAAGAATAGCCAAAGAGCATGGTTACCTGATGAGCAAGGTGCAGATGTTGGAGCAGCAGCTTCAATTCCTACAATCAGAAATGGATAAAAATGAAAAATGATAAATAAAGATTATATGAAAAGGACGTTGATATTTGGGTTGATGTTATGTTTGTCTGCCTCTCTTTCTTGGGCACAGACTGGTGCATCAAAGAAAAAGATAAATGCTGCAGGTGTCATTGCCTCATTGACAGCATCTGAGAGTGGACAGGGAACTGTGAAAATCATGCAGGACGAACGTATGGTTAGCCTTCTGACTAAGTCTATGCAGAAAAATGAAGAGAAACAAAACATCTCTTATTCTGGTTATAGAGTACAGGTTTACATGGGAAACAACCAGAAGAAATCGAAGGCAGAAACCTATAAAAGAGAGGAAAAATTGAAGGAGAAATTTCCTGACTTATCCTATTATGTTACTTTTACATCTCCTTTTTGGAAATTAAAGGTGGGCGATTTCAGAAACTATACAGATGCTTTGGCATTAGGTTACAAGTTGAAAGAGGAATATCCTGAATATGCAGGTGATATGATCATTGTGCGTGATGATGAGGTGCGCGATTTGGAGATGGAAAAGAGCGAAGGAAACAACGCAGACAAATAAAATTATTTTCGTAAAAGATTTTGATAAAATGCAAAACGATGATATTGAAATAAAGCCTTGGGAATTGGCTAAATATCCAAACAAAGAGAAAACAGATGCTTTGATTCCTTTATATAGAGAGGCTCTTACTTTGTTGGGAGAAGATGTGAACCGAGAGGGATTGGTCAAGACTCCCGAACGTGTCGCTAAGGCTATGCAGTTCCTTACATACGGTTACAAGATTGACCCATGTGAAGTTTTACGTTCAGC
>JAKQFQ010000119.1 GCA_029558315.1 Bacillota bacterium | reverse complement strand
AACTCCCATAAAATCAAGGTTTAGAACAATAAAACAAGGTAGGTATTTGACACTACCATATACTAGATGGAGGTAAGTGTATGAAGCTTTCACCGTTATTTGATAATCATATGATTCTACAAAGAGACAGAAAGATTTGGATTAGCGGCAGTGTTGAATATGATCCAAAACAGAACCTTTTAGTCAAGGTAACATTTGCAGGAGAAGAATATGAAACGACAACAAATGAGCATGGTGAGTGGTTCGTAGAATTACCGGAACACTCTGCAAAGGGACCCTATGAGATGATAATCAGCTGTCCAGAATCGCTAGAACCGGATATTCATTTACATGATATTTTTATAGGTGATGTGTTTTTGCTAACCGGTCAATCCAACATGGAACTTCCGGTAGCCAGAACTTTGGATTTATATGCTAAAGAGGTTAAGAATGCAGCCAATCCATTGATTCGAATATTTCAGGTTCCAAAGAAATACTATTATGAAGGACCGCAGAATAGCTTGGAGGATGGCTGCTGGATAGAAGTAAACGAGCAAAGTGTTTATGCCTTTAGTGCACTGGGGTATTTTTTTGCAGTTCAGAAATATGAAGAAGATCAAGTGCCGGTTGGACTGGTTCATGCTGCGGTAGGAGGTGCGCATATTGAAGCATTTCTCCCTAAGGAAAGATTACTTGCTGCAGGAGATCAATTAAGAATTCGAGATTGGTTGAATCATAAGCCATCATTTTGTAAATGCGATAAAAATGGCAGCTGTAAATACTGTTATGAGAAGATTCTTATCGAAGAACAAGATCAAAAAGCGATAGAAACGACAATCGCATCGGACATAAACAGACAAAAGGAATGGTCAGAATGGCTCGACCAGCATGACCAGGGATTACTTAATCGATGGTTTGATTCAGAATGGAACCAGGAAAACGATAACCTCTTTATCCCTTTTCCGATGCTATATGATGGAATTTCATTAGGACAGCTACGTGGAAGTATATGGCTAAGAATGGAAGTAGAGGTACCCAAAGAATGGATTGGAGAAGAAGTTATCCTTAAAGTCGGGTCACTTGTCGATGCAGATGTCACCTATGTTAACGGCATTGAAGTTGGACGTACTGAATATCGTTATCCTCCGAGAAGATATCACCTTACACCGGATATTCTAAAGGAAGGGGTAAATGTGATTATAATTCGTCTGATTGTGTCACAGAATACCGGAGGTGCTAAAAAGGATATGCCTTATGGCTTATATTGCAACGACCAGGTTATTCCGCTTCCAAAAGTTGCAGCCTATCGGATTGGAGCAGTTACATCGCAATTGGAAGGAGCTACGTTCTTTGAGTGGAAGCCATGTGGTCTCTATAATGCAATGATTGCACCACTAAAAAATTATGAATTCAAAGCGATTCTATGGTACCAGGGAGAATCTAATAGCGAAAATCCTGATGATTACGATATTCTGTTAAGAGAACTGATTACAGAATTCAGAGAACTGTTTGGTGCAACGATTATGTTTCTTTATGCACAGCTGCCTGATTTTGAAGGGGAAGGCGACGAGATTGGAACAAATCGATGGGACCGTCTTCGCCGGGCGCAGAAGAAAGCAAAGGATATGCCAAATACCGGAATGATTGTGTTGTATGATCTGGGACAATACAATGAGCTTCACCCTCAGAATAAGAAGGATGTAGCAGGACGATTTTTAGATCAATACAGAATGATGGAGAAATTATGATAAACGATGAAAAAATGGCAACAGATATCGTAGATCAGATGTCCATGGAGGAAATCATGGAGCAGCTGTTGCATCAGGCACCCCAAAACCAACGTTTGGGGATTCCTGAATATAACTGGTGGGGTGAGGCCCTTCACGGAGTTGCAAGAGCAGGAACTGCTTCTGTATTTCCGCAGGCAATTGCTCTTGCGGCAACATTTGATGTTCATCTGATAGAAGAGATTGCTGATGTGATTGCGACTGAAGCACGTGCAAAATTCAATGCATCTGTAGCAGATGATGATCGGGATATTTATAAAGGATTAACCTTATGGGCTCCTAATCTTAACATATTTCGCGACCCGCGTTGGGGAAGAGGACATGAAACCTATGGAGAAGATCCTTATTTGACTGCGCGTATGGGCGTGGCATTTATCCGTGGACTTCAGGGAGTTGAAAATTATGAAAATGGTGAAGAACCAAAAAGATTAAAAACTGCTGCATGTGCGAAACATTTTGCGGTTCATTCCGGTCCTGAAGCACAACGCCATAGTTTCAATGCAGTGGTTAATGAGAAAGATTTGGAAGAAACCTATCTGCCGGCATTTCATGAAGCTGTAACAGAAGGCAAAGTGGCCGGTGTGATGGGAGCCTATAACAGAATTAATGGAGTACCGGCATGTGCGAACAGAGATTTCAACTGGAAGCTGTTAAGAGAAAAATGGGGATTTTCAGGTTACTATGTATCAGATTGCTGGGCAGTAAAGGATATCTATGAGAATCACAAGGTGGTTGATACACCAGCAAAAGCAGCGGCAATGGCAATTAATTCCGGCTGTGATTTGAATTGTGGTAAAACATATGCATATTTGAAAGAAGCGTTGGAAGAAGGACTTGTGAAAGAAGAAAACATTAAGCAGGCCTTAAAAAGGCTATTGATTATTCGGATGAAACTTGGTATCCTGTCAGATATGCAGAGTGATTATGACAAAATATCATTTCTTGAAAATGATACACCAGAGCATCAGAAGCTGGTTTGCAGGGCTGCAGAAAAATCCATTGTTTTACTGAAAAACAATGGTATTTTACCATTGAAAAAGGTAAAATATTCTAAGATAGGTATCATTGGACCCACAGCTGATTCACGTAATGTCTTAGAAGGCAATTATTTTGGCAGATCATCTGTTTATATTACGAATCTGGATGGAATCAGACAATATTTGTCAACCTCTGATACCAGAATCATTTATTCAGAAGGCTGCCATCTATATAAGAAATCATTTAGCTGCATGTCCAAAGAAAGTGACCGGCTTTCTGAAGCAAAGGCAGTTGTGAATGCCAGTGATGTCATCCTGTTATTTCTAGGCCTTGATGCTACGATTGAAGGGGAAGAGGGAGATGCTGGCAATATGTATGGTGCAGGTGACAAGGATAGTCTTATGCTGCCTGACTGCCAACAATTACTGCAAAAGACGGTAATTGAATTGGCGAAAGCAAAGGGAAAAGAAGTAATTGCAGTAATTAATGCAGGAAGTGCTGTTGATATTAGTTATCTCAAAGAACACTGTAGTGCTATACTGTATTGCTGGTATAGTGGGGCTTACGGCGGAGCCGCATTGGCAAATGTATTATTTGGTGATGTTAATCCATCTGCAAGATTACCGATTACACTGTATAAGGAAGGGCAACTTCCGGATTTCCTTGATTATTCAATGAAGAATCGTACCTATCGTTATTTACGTGAAGAACCGCTCTATACCTTTGGCTTTGGACTATCTTATACATCCTTTTTATACCATTTTATAAAGGCTGAACCCAAGCCGATGACGGAGAAAGGAATATGTGTTAAAATCAAAGTAGAAAACAGTGGTAGCTTTGATGGGGAAGAGGCTGTGCTGGTATATATTGATAAATGTCCCAAAGAGAAGGACAAATATCTTGAAAATGCCAATTACATTCCTTATTTATCAGCAGAGAATCAACCAATAAGAAGTCTTTGTGCGTTTAACAAGATCTATCTGCGGGCAGGAGAAGTGCAAGAGATTACACTTCACATTCGCGAGACAGAATTAATGACAGTTCTTGAAAATGGCGAAAGAATATTACTGAAGGGGAGATACACATTAGAAGTCGCACATTTAAAAGAATCGTTTGTTTATGAGGTTTCTTAATAAAGAATACAATTTGAGAAAAAAGAGGAAGAAACATAATGAAGATTTATGATAAGATTGCTGGGGAAACGGCAAGAGAATATGCATTTCGAATTCTGAGAAACAATATTATTTCTCTGGAGCTTGAGCCGGGCAGTAGTATTAGTGAGAATGAACTTTCCAAGGAAATCGGTATCAGTCGTACACCAATCAGAGAAGCAATTATTGACTTACATCATGCACTGATTGTTGAAATATACCCACAACGTGGAAGCAGTATTGCGTTAATAGATCCGATTCTGGTTGAAGAATCCAGATTCTTGCGTGAAGTTCTTGATGTTGCTGTTATAGAGCTTGCATGCAAAGTAGCAACCAAAGAAGATATTAGTCTGTTAGAAGAAAATGTGAAGTTGCAGGAATTCTATCTAAGCAATTTTAAATTAGATAAAATCATGGAATTAGATGACGAATTTCATCGTATGATTTTTGCTATTGCGAAGAAAGAAAGAATCTATAATATGAAGAGTACCATGATGATTCATTATGATCGAGTCCGTACGCTGTCGTTGGTTACTGTGAAAGATCAGAAAATTGTGAGCGACCATCGGATGATGATGGAGGCAATCAGAAAGCATGATTCGGTTGAAGCCGGTGAATTGGTACGAAAACATTTGAACAGATATACTGTTGATAAGGAAGAAATTAAAAAAAGGTATCCCAAATACTTTAAAATGTAATAGTGATTTTACGAAAGCGCTTGTTTATTATGACAGGCGCTTTTTTATATGACATTATTTTAGAACATAAAATGAGTATTGTGTAATTTACACGAAAAAAAATAAGGCTTTTTTGTTGTTTTGTTCATAGACAAATAAGTTAAAATAGACTATCATACTTGTATACAAGTATGATAGTCGCTTTCTTAAGACTAAAGGAGGAAGAAGAATGGCAACAATGAAGAAGATAGAAGAATCCTTAGTTGAAAAAAATTCGGATTCAAAAATCAACAAAATTAAGGTTCATTCATCAAGATAGTGTCAAATGATTTATGAAAAAACTGAGCAAAGAAAAAAGGCTCAGATGAACCTTGAAAACGGTAGATGTTTTAGGTTGTGGTAGCTGATCGCCACCCTTGATTGCACGAAAAAGAACTGCTGAAGGGTACTTACCGACGGCGAAAAACTCAAGAACAGTTTGTA
>JAKQFQ010000095.1 GCA_029558315.1 Bacillota bacterium | reverse complement strand
CATTTTTCTATATATTTACCTATAATGGAATTATGCATCGAAAGATGTAAATCCATTATGGTAAGTTCTTTTTCTGATTGTAATTTGTATAACTGTTGTTCATATGTAAAAAAAGCTTTTCCCATCGGATGTCTCCTTTGCATAGTGTAGTTATTGTGGTTATTGTGGTTCTTATGTAAATAAAAAAGGAGCCCACGCATGAGCTCCTCCGGCCACGGGCATCTCAAGTTTCCGTAGCGCAACCACTAAATATAATATACCCAAGAACCAATGTAATGTCAATTGAAAATTATATTTTTGTGGTAGTAGTAGTTTATGCAGTAAATCAAAATCTATGAATTTTCTATGCAATCTGCATATCAGCAGGCAGGAGATCAGGAACAGGAAGAAGAGAGATTTCGTCTGTGGGGATAAGTCTGTTATTCAAATCTCGTTGCTGAGATTGGCAGGAAAGTAGGTCGGGATTGTCCTCTTCAAGGTATTGTCTCAGTATATTCTCAGATTGAGAATAATAGAGTATTGCCATCTTGTTATTACCAGCAGAGGCATAAATAGCGGCAAGATTCTGCGTAAGATATCCTTTGGTAATGCTATTATCTCCGTATACTTTGTTAACAAGACCGATACAGTTTGAATAAATCTGTATGGCATCATTTAACTTACCACTTTCGTACAAAAGCTTTGCGTAGGATGTCAGAGTAAAGATTCCTGCGGTTGAATATTGCATTTGTGTATTCGATAGAACACCAGCCGCTTTTTTTGTGTAGTCCAGAGCTTTTTCTTGCTTTCCAAGTAGAGCAAGATACCTTCCTGCATCCAGATACATACTGTATAGATTCAGAATCTGCGAGGTTCCATATTTGGTAGCCAGAAAGATGGCTTTCTCTTCCAGTTCTAGAGCCTGGATAAAATTTTGATGAATTTTAGCTGCTTTCACTGCCTGAAAGTGAAGGAGCATGGCTGAGTTTTCGGTTGAAATATTATGATAATGCTGGCAGATATCATTGCACTCATTTAAAAGTTTTTCAAAAGAGCGAAATCGCTGGTACTGACTGTTTCGCTCTAAGGCAGAAAAGACGATCCGCTTCCAAATATCTTCATTATCTTTTTCAACAAAGCGCAGGGTGGTATCTACCATATCCAGTGCGAAACCATGATAACTGTTTGTCTCATTCACACAAGTGGCTCTTAGGTTTTGGAATAATTGTGGGCTGTCATTTAAAGACAGGGATTTTCGTGCATTAATTATCTTTCGTATATAGGGATGTAGTTGAATCTGGTTATGTTCCAGCGTCAAAAATCCCAATTCCAACAATTCATTTACCTCATTTACACAGGTACCATACCATTGATATAGTAATTTGACTGGAATCCCTGCTTCAGATGATAGAGCAATAACAGCTAAAATTTTCTGCTGGTTATGTTCTAGTTCCTGCATGTCTAATAACTTTTCCATATGGTGCTGGTAACGATTCTTTTCGGTCTGACTATCTTTAGTCAGTGGGATTTTGATATCATCTGAAGGAAGAAGGATGTTTTCTTTTAACTCTTCAAATAATTTGGTAGGTGTTATGGCTTTATACGAGAGCAATCTTGCAACCAGTTCTACAGCCATTGTGTGATAGTCTAAAAATTCTAAAATGAGTTCCAGTTCTTCCAGAGAATAATCAGTAGAAGTCCCTAAGTTGCTTTGCAATACCTGTTCTGCGTGTTTCTTGTCAGCAGTAATTGCGAATGTTTCATAAGATGAAAACAGGTTTCTTGTGGTAAAGATAACCTTACATTTTAAATCACAAAATTGAGAGAGCAGACTTTCTGTGGAAGCTGTTGTGTCAAAGTTGTCAATCACAAGTAGGGTATCATCTTTTAAGGATTTCATAAAGCGAAAATGCTTCCGGAATCTTTCTTTTTCTGCTAATCCATCGGTATCATCCACAAAATCCAAATCTGCTACCATTTCATAGAGACTTCCTGAATAATCAAGGAACAAGATGTTAGTATACTCTTTTCGGTGAAGCTTAATATATTGTTTAACAAGTTCACTTTTTCCAATGCCAGCAACTCCTTGCATAAACAGTGTTTGATGTTCTTCTAGCAATTCATGTAGTTCTTCCAATTCTTTTTCCCTACCTACATAAGTTCTTATTGGTTTTGGTAGAAGGGTAGTCAGTATAATATCATCAATTAACGGAGATGTGCCACCAGAAGCTTTTGAATCAAATTTAACAAAAGTTCTGGACATGCCGAATAGAAGAACTTCAGCAATGAAACTTGCATATGATTCAGGCGTAGATTCCATGTAAAATGCCAGTAGTCGTTCTTTTTCAAAATCTGAGATAGAAGTGTCTGATACCAGAAGTGTTTTAATATCATTAGCCGCATTGGCATAATCACTCAGATAAGGAAAAAGTTCCTTTTCCATATCCTGATACATAGCTTTCTTGTGGGAATCATCCACATAAAAATTAACGATTCTAGGGCTGACCTTCGCCTGTCCTTTGATCCATTTGCAGACTAGTCCATTGTCATACATAAAATCTTCGGTATCAGTGGAAAAGCTGGCAAAAATCATATACACATAATCTATTTGTGATGTATCCGCTTCTTTCAAATAGTGAAATAGAATTGCTGATACAGAATGAAAATCAACTCGGTTCAATCAATCATCTCCTCAAAATATTTAATGTTCGTGCTCCATCAAACGTCACTTAATGTTGACGGAGAAGGAATAACTAAATTATATCACAGAATTAACAAACGAACAAATGTTCCTTGATAAAATGCTCAAATTTCAATCAATTTTCTATCAATGTCTGTGGATTCATTTCACGATAGGATAGAAAGAAAAAGCTTTATGAAAGCAGGGAGGAGATGTCAATGAACAAGGAGTTTGAGAGATGTTGCAGATTAATGGCTAAGTTGATGGAAAAGTATGGTTCTATGGTTTTGCGAGACATTGTGTTGGAGCTGCAATACAGACCAGAGAGATGGATAATGAACGTGGATGGAAAGAAATCAAGATTTGCTACCTATGTAAAACGATTTGCTGTTTATCAATTTAGAGCTGCATAGAAAGATTAGTGTTAAGATTGGGCTGATAAATTGGGGCTGGCGGGATATTATGGCAGGCTCCAATTTATAAAGTTTAATTAAAAAATTTAGTTGAACACAAGTTGGAACAATGATAAAATGGTGTTGGGACAATTAAAAAGAATGTAAAAAGTAATATAGATATATAATGCGGAGGAATGCAAATGGCAAAAAAATTAACAGAGAAGGCTTTGATAAAAAAGCTTGATGAAATGAATCAAGAAGAATTGAAAAAGATTATTGTTGATCTTTATAAATGCAATAAATCAGTGGAAGAAGGCTTGAGTTTGCTACTTCTTGGAGAAGATTATGGCAGCATTCTATTAGAAAAATACAAGAAAAGAATGTATAAAATCTTTAACCCTACGGATATTGTTCGAACAGGGTTTTCTTTGGAAAGTGCACAGATGGTACTTTCGGATTTTGCAGATGTATGTGTAAATGATAACGGAAGATGGTATGGCGATATGGCATTATATTTTGCAGAGTGCGCTACAGAGTTTACAATGTCTTATGGTGATATTAGTGAGAAATTTTACGATGCGCTTGGCGATGCATACCATGATGCAGTAGTGATTGCAAGTGATGATGAAAATTTATATAAGTTATGGAAAAATCGGTTAGAAGAAATTTTACATGATTTTTCGGGATTTGGATGGGGAATGGAAGATTGTATAGCAGATGAATACTATTCGATTCCATGGATAGAGGAGGAATAATATTTTATGGTCATATATTGCTCAAAAGCATTACAGACAGCATTAAAATTGAGTAAAAAAGATTTTGCCACAACGGAGCAACTAACAAAAGAGAACAATCCATTTTATGGGTGGCATGGACATATTGCAAAGGTAGATGGGAGAAATACCATCGTTCTTATGAATGATAAAACCATGTATTGCATGCTCTTTAGAAATAAATTGCCAAGAAATAAGGATAAGTTTGCAGAACTTGTGATGGAAGCACTGCAATACACTTTCGAAGTAGGGAACATTAATAGGGAAGAAATAGTCAATTATATGAGCGGTGTTGCTGGTGTTGTTATTGCTGAGAAATCGGATCGACAGATAACTGGAAATATCACTCGTATGATTTTGGATATGGGTTATCGTTGGAATTATGCGTGGAGGGAAGACGAGACAATTCAAGCTTATGAAGCATACGAACAAAATCGACTTCTAAGAAAAATAGGAAAAGACTATGTTATTCCTTTTGAGGAAATGCTAAAAGCCTTATGTGAAATTCACAAATAAGAAAGTGGAGGTATGCCAATGAAGAAACAACAAAAATGCTACATTTACACCAGAGTATCTACTTCCATGCAAGTGGAAGGATACAGTCTGGATGCTCAGAAAGACAAATTAAAAAAATATGCAGACTATCAAGAGATGGTGATTGCTGGTGAATATTCTGATGAAGGTAAATCTGGCAAAAGTGTAGAAGGAAGACCAGAGTTTCAACAGATGCTTTCCGATATTGAAACTGGCAAGGATAATGTAGATTTTGTTCTTGTATTTAAGCTATCCCGATTTGGAAGAAATGCGGCGGATGTTTTAAGTTCCTTGCAGAGAATGCAGGATTTTGGTGTGAATTTGATCTGTGTGGAAGACGGAATTGATAGTTCTAAGGACGCAGGTAAACTGATGATTTCTGTATTGTCGGCGGTGGCTGAAATTGAGCGTGAGAATATTCTTGTACAGACCATGGAAGGTCGTAGGCAGAAAGCCAGAGAAGGTAAGTGGAATGGAGGATTTGCACCATACGGCTATAAATTAGTGGATGGGGAATTACAAATTGCAGAGGATGAAGCACCAATTATTCGTCTGATCTATGATAAATTTGTGAATACAACGATGGGGATTGGGGCAATCGCTGTATTCCTTAATCAAAATGGCTATCGAAAGAAAATCAGACAGAACAATACAATGGAGACTTTTTCTTCTTCATTTATCAAAGGAGTTTTGGACAATCCAATCTATTGCGGCAAGCTTGCATTTGGCAGACGAAAGAATGAAAAAATAGCAGGAACCAGAAATGAATATCATGTGGTAAAGCAGGATTCTTATTTGATTAGCGATGGAATCCATAATGAAATTATTTCAGAGGAAGACTGGAATTTGGCACAGAAAAAACGTCAGGAAACTGGAGTTGGCAATGAGAAGGTGCATAGCCTTGAACATGAGCATATTTTGTCTGGTATTGTAAAATGTCCAATCTGTGGAAGTGGTATGTATGGAAATGTCAATCGTAAGAAACGTAAGGATGGAACCTTATACAAGGATTATTTTTATTATGCCTGTAAACATAGAACATTCATTGATGGTCATCACTGTACTTATAGAAAGCAATGGAATGAAGATAAGGTAAATGATGCGGTTGCTGAGATTATAGGAAAGCTAGTAAATAATCCAAAGTTTGAGAATGAAATTAGGACGAAAATTGGAAATAGTCTCGATACAAAAGATTTGGAAAAAGAACATACCAATTTGAAAGAGCAGCTGAAACAGTTGCAAGGAGCCAAGAATAAGCTGGCAACTCAGATGGATCATTTATCTGTATCGGACAAACATTATGATAAAAAATATCAGGATATGCAGGAACGTATGGACGGACTGTATGATGAAATGGATGCAATGGAATTATCCATAGAGGAAGTTGAAAATCGTTTGTTCAACATCAAACAGCAGAAAATTTCTGGCGATAATGTCTATCAATTCCTTCTGTATTTTGATAAACTGTATGATAAGATGACCGATGGAGAGAAAAAGGAATTTGTAAAAAGTTTTGTAGAGGAAGTTCATCTTTATGAGAAAGAGCAGGAAGATGGCAGATTCTTAAAGCATATCAAGTTCAAATTTCCTGTATTTTTCAATGGAACAGAGACACAGGAACTTGATTGGGACAATGAAAGTACCGTTGAGACGATAGTCTTACTTTCCAAGGGAGAAATCGACTCATACTAAAATCCTGTAGTACCGGTCAAGTATCTTGATGGCTCAATGTCTTTCATAATGGCATTATGACGATAATTTGTGCGCTGATATTCCTTTGGAGACTGGTTGTGATATGCCCGAAATACTCTGGCAAAGTGGCTGTAGGAGGAAAAACTGAGGATTTCTGCAATCTCGGAGAGGGAATACTCCGAATATATTAACATATTTTCGGCAGCTTCCATTCGTCTATCCGTGATATATTCAAAGGGGGTTCTGCCGGTCTCTTTTTTAAACAATGTGCACAGATAACTGGAATTGATCCCGGCGGCCTGAGCAAGGCTGCGTCCGGATATCGTCTCGTGCAGATGATAATAAATATAATCCATACTAAGAACAACAGGCTTGGAAAAGACCTGTTCTTTTTTTGCTTTGGCAATCTGTTTTACATAATAAGTAACCATATCACGGTGTATGTCGAGAAGTTCTTCCTTACTGCGGACCTTATCAATCTGCTGAATGTACAGGTCACTTGCTGTATAAGCTTTTTCATGAGCCATGCCACCCTCAATTGCAAAACGGGTGACCAGGGTAACAGAGCAGATAAAAAGATATTGCCAGTTACGAAGTGGGTCATCGGAGAGATGTCCCACAGTATCAGAGGTAAAAATTCTGCGAGCTTCCTCTACTGCACGCAGATCTCCTTTTTTAATATAGTCATATTGCAGCATTTCCTCATTATAACTATGATGTCTGAAGCTGTTTTCACGATTCATATATTCCAGATAAACGACCTTTTTATCAATTGTTTCTTTCATGCTATCGTACCTTTCCTGTACAAGACGTTAAGTGTATTTAAAATATTGTAACATATTGTCGAATATATTGAAACCACATGTCTAAAAACCAAATTTCGTACTGTAAAAGATAATCATTGAAGATTATAGTGTGAAAGAACCAAAGCAGTTAATAGGCAGAACAGAAGTATAGGAGCGCGGTATGCAGGAAAGAAATAAGCAATTGGCATTGACCAATGGAAATATATTAGGCGGCATTTTGCTTTTTGCATTTCCCATTCTGATTGGAAATGTATTTCAGCAATTGTATAACGTTGTGGATACATCAATTATAGGGAATGTTCTTGGAGATGATGCGCTGGCAGCAGTGGGTGCGACGGCTGCTTTGTATAATCTGATTATCGGTTTTGCCAATGGTATCACAAATGGATTCTCCATTGTAATTGCAAGATTTTTTGGGGCAGAAAATGCGGATGAATTACATAAAGCAACTGCAATGTCGATTGTATTAACAGGAGTCGTATCGTGTCTGCTAACAGTAGCAGGTCTTGCCAGCCTGAAAACAATCCTGCTCTTCCTAAATACACCGCAGGAAATTTTTGCTCAGGCTGAGAGCTACCTTAGAATCATTATAGCTTTCTCTGCGATTACAATGTTTTACAATATGTTTGCAGGAATGCTGCGGGCAATTGGAAACAGCAGAGCACCATTATATTTTCTGATCATTGCTACAGTATTCAATATCCGGCTTGACATTGTGTTTGTTCGAGACCTTGGCATGGGAGTTGCGGGAGCAGCATATGCAACTGTAATAGCACAGGCAATCTCAGTTGTGCTTTGCATTCTTTATATTGTGAAGAAATGCCCTATATTTGATATGAAACGAGAAAACTTCAGACTACAACCGGCGATGATAAAAGAACTTTTTACGATGGGATTATCTATGGGACTTATGCTGGTGGTAGTTTCTATAGGATCGGTGGTTTTACAGAGCGCAGTGAATATCTTAGGACCACAGGTTATTACGGCACATACAGCAGCAAGAAAGATCGATGACATTTTTATGCTGCCGCTTGGAACACTTAGTCTTGCTGCATCAACATTTGCAAGTCAGAACTATGGCGCAGGCAAGATGGAACGAGTGAAAAAGGGAATTATCTCGGCGATAGTGATCGCTTTTGTATGGAGTGCTATATCCTGTATTGCAGTATTGAGCTGTGGCAGAATGATGATTGTATTGCTGTCAGGCAGTAAGGACAGTGTTGTAATTAATACAGCAGTGAAATACATTACCATCAATATCCCTTTTTTCTTTGTGCTGAGTATTTTGTTGGTTTTAAGAAGCAGTCTGCAGGGAGTTGGAAGAAAGATAGTTCCATTATCAGCCAGTATGATTGAACTGGTTGCCAAATTCGTTGCGGCGGTATTTATTACACCGTTACTTGGATATCTGGGCGTGTGTATTCTGGAACCGGTTATCTGGATCATTTGTATGCTCCTTGTTTCCTTTGATTTTTGGATGTTTTTGCGGCAAGACAAGCGGCGTACACTAGAAGTAAGAAGATATGCAGGAGGAAGAACAAGATGAGACAGACAATAAACAACAGTCAATTTGATGAGGAACGAGCATTGTATTATGCGCAGCATACAGACCTTTTGGAATGTGTATTTGCAGGAGCGCAGGATGGTGAATCGGCATTAAAAGAGGCGATAGATATCACTTTAAATAAATGCAGCTTCTCTCTGCGCTATCCTTTGTGGCATGTGAAGGGATTTACAATGCAGGATACGATTATGGATGAGCAGACGCGGGCGGCAATCTGGTATGCAGAGAATGGATGCATTAAAAACAGCAGGCTGTATTAAATAAAAGCTGTGCGTGAATGTGAACACATTTCTCTTGAGGGATGTGATGTGAATTCCATGGAATTTGGCTAGAAATCCAGAGATATCAGACTGACGGATTCCAGAATACAATCGGAATATCTCTTTATGGATAGTAAGGATGTCTGTCTTGACAGAGTGCATATGAAAGGAAAATACTCTTTTCAATATATGGAGAATCTTAGGATTATTGACAGTGAACTGGATACAAAGGATGCCTTCTGGCACAGCAAAAATATAACTGTAAGAAACAGCATTGTAAAGGGAGAATATCTTGGCTGGTTTTCAGAAGGTCTGACATTAATTAACTGTAAGATTATCGGGACACAGCCTCTTTGTTACTGCAAAAACCTGAAACTGATTCAATGCAGGATGGAGGAGACGGATCTGGCATTTGAATACTCTGATGTTGAAGCAAAGATATTAGGAAATATTTTATCTGTTAAGAATCCCAAATCAGGAACGATATATGCTGATTCCGTTGGAGAAGTGATATGGGAGAATCCGGTTATGGAGTGTAAAGGACAAGTCATTCTTAGTAATGAAGGGAACAATGAGTAAATGTAATACTGCCTGTTGACTTACTGGTCAATTGGGAGTATTCTTATGGTATCGGATTGACTGGCGAGTCAATATAAAAGGACAGAGAAACGGAAAATGACAATTATAAACAGAAGGTAAAGAGGAAGCTTCAATGGTTGAAAAAGGAAACAACAACAATTATCAAATGCCTCAGGGCAAATATGAATCACTGCTTAGTGCAGGAACGAAGGAATTTGCCATGCATCCCTATGCCGAAGCCAGCACAGAGCGTATTACAAAGGAAAGCGGGATTTCAAAGGGATTATTGTTTCACTATTTCGGATCAAAATCACAATTCTACCTATGCTGCCTTCGAGAATCCATGGAGCTTTTAATGTCAGGTGAGGACACTGATATGAATGCGCAGGATTTCTATGGGGTTTTATTTGGAACAATGAGTCAGAAGATGTCACTTTGCAGGGCTTATCCGCTGCAGACCAGACTTGTTAATATTGCTTCGAAAGAATCTGCCGTAGAGATTGCACAACAGAAAAATATGATCCTTATGGAATATGGAAAGACAATGCAGGAGCGTTCAGCAATGATCTTAACAAAAGCGATTAACAATCTTGCGATAAAGAATCCAACAGATCCCTTTGTGGCAAAAGGGCTCGAACTCTATACCAGGTCGATTGTAAATATGTATTTGCAAATGTATCAAAATACACCGGAAATGTTTTTTGAAAATGAAGCACAGATTCAGGAACAGATGAGACACTATATTGACCTTATGCTCGATGGCATAAGAGCAAGGCGGTAACGATGAAACAGCAGAAATTTCAAAAAATCGGAATGTTTCAGGCAATGAGATTATGCAAGAAGTATGAAAAGTCAGACGAAGAGACAAGAGCAGGAATCAGAAAGGAGCGTTTGGAGACAATTGTATCCTGGGCGAGAGAGAACAGTATTTATTATAACAAGCTGTATCAGAATCTGCCCAGGGATTATACACTAAATGATTTGCCGCCGGTGAATAAGATAGAACTGATGAAGCACTGGGAGGAGTGGTGTACTGATTCTTTCATTACACTTGCTAAGGTGAATCAGTTCATGGAGAATCTGGACAATGTCGGAAGGAAAGTTAACGGCAATTATCTGGTGTTTACAACTTCCGGGTCTACAGGGAATCCAATGGTTCTGCTCTGTGATCCTACAGTAAACAATGTAATGGGAGCCATCAATGCAAGACGAGCCTTTGCCAGAAAAGAGGAACTGAATGGATTTATCAGAAAAGGCGGCAAAACGATAGGCGTATTTGCGACCAAGGGCTTCTACCTAAGCAATGTTTCTGTTCGGTCCAGACTCCTTATGATGCCGTGGAAGAAGAAACAGATGGCAGTAACGAGTGCACTGTTGCCAACAGAAGAGATTGTAAAACAGTTAAATGATTTCCAACCGGCCATGCTTGGCGGATATTCATCGAATCTGGAACTTTTAATAGAAGAGCAAAAGAGCGGCAGACTTCATATCGCACCGGTCATCATTATGACAGGGGGCGAGTATCTTTCTGATGATTTGAGGCAACGACTTACAGAAGCATTTCACTGCTATGTACAGACCTCTTACTCCTGCACCGAAGGAGGAGCCGTAGCCTGCGAATGCAAAATGCATCATTTTCATATCAATGATGACTGGGTGTTAATCGAGGCAGTCGATAAAGAGAATCATCCGGTTGCGGATGGAGAATTGTCGGATCATTTGTTATTAACCAATTACTACAACCAGACACAGCCGCTGATTCGTTATGAAGTGACTGACCGTATCCGTATGCATCATGAAGCCTGTTCTTGCGGTAATCCGTCCTGCTGGCTGGAAATTGAAGGAAGAAATGATGATGTTGTAACATTTGAGCAGGATCAAAAAACGATTCAGATTCCGCCATTGGCAATCTATGCAACCCTCAAAGAAATCCATACAATTCGACGATTCCAGCTGGTGGTATATCAGAATAACAGAGCAGAACTGCGATTGGAACCAATGGAAAAGGAATCCAAACAGGCCGTATTTGATGAAGCAGAGCGAGTTTTGAAAGAATTTTTTGCAACCTATGGAGTGAACAACGTTACGATTACCTTGTCTAAGGAACTTCCCATGCAGCATCCAATTAGCGGTAAATTCAAGCATATCATCAATCAGACTAAAATGGTTTAGCCTGATCGATGATAGGAAGAATCATTTTATGACATGCCGTTTACTGTTTTATATTTATAGAGCATTTCTGCGTGATTCTGCTCTTCAATCTGAATATCAGCAAGAAGTTTTCTTATATCGGAATTTTCAAAACAGAATACGTCGGAATTGTATTCTGAAAAAACCATTTTTTTTGTACCAATGCAGTCGGTTGCAAGATAAGCATCATGCTCCTTGTCATCTGTATTGGTCATGGTATCATAAGATGCTTTTGGCTGATATTCTTTACCCTGGTGATCATTACAATCGCATTCAGGAACTCTTCCTGAAATGACAGATGTAAGTGAATTGTAGTGCTCCTGTTCCTCCTTTTGAAGTGTACCAAAAAGATCTTTTAATACCGGATCTTTTGCCTCACCCTGATATTTTCCGTACTTCTTAATGCAATTCTGTTCCTGCGTCTGCAGATCTCTGATGGTCATCATTTCTTTTTCCTTTAACATGATTCCTAACTCCTATTCTTTAATTTATGTCAGTAGTATGGACAGAATTATAAAAATTATGATAAGTTGCTTGAAATTAATGTATAAGCTTCAAAAAATGTGCAAAATGACGAAAATATTGATGAAAAAGGCAAAAAATGTTATTATTTTAACAAAAGTTTTCATGGAATAGATAAGATTGGGATGAAATGATTAGATTAGCATATCTTGGAATTGATATTTTATTACCGGTATTAGACAGTGTACTGAAGGAGAACTGTGAGGTTCTTCATATCTATACCTGCAATACGGATAATGTTACAGAATTTAATACTGGAATCATCGAACGAGCTAAGGAGAATCACATTGCCTATACGACGGATAAGATCACAATAGATGATTTAAAATATCTGAAAGAACAAGGCTGTGATTTGTCGCTATGTGCCGGTTATTATCACAAGGTTCCGATGTGGGATGGTTTTTTCATGCTGAATGTTCATCCTAGTCTTCTTCCAGTAGGACGGGGAGCCTGGCCAATGCCGGTAAGCCTTCTGCGGGGGATGAACTATGGGGGAGTGACGATTCACAAGATGGATGCAGATTTTGATACAGGAGACATCGTGCTGCAGGAGAAGTTTGAATTAACTTCCAAAGATACGTTGATTAGCTATATGGAGAAGCTGTATGATAAGGTGCCTGAGATGATTCAAAAGCTATTTTGTGAGTATCAGGCCTGCATTAGTAACGCTATACCACAGGGAGAAGGCGAGTACTGGCGGTGCCCAACAGAGAAAGACTGGACCGTTTTGGAAAGCATGAAAGTTGAACGGGCTGATGTGATTTTGCGTGCTTTTTTTGGATATGAATGCATTTATGCATCTGAAAAGGGACACTATGAAATAATTGAGGCAAGAGCCGTAAGAGGGGATAACAAGGGACAAATGTTTCCACTCGAGGACGGATATCTGGAAGTGACACGTTATAGAAGACCAGCTATGCGCAGTCAAGTGAAAATTTAGACAAAATTAAAAATATTTTGTCTAAAGGAGAAATATCTTCAAATGGTAGAAGGATAGTATATGAAC
>JAKQFQ010000003.1 GCA_029558315.1 Bacillota bacterium | reverse complement strand
ATCGCTCTTGATTTGGAGAATGTCTGAATCACCAGCAGATTATCATACTTATGAATCAATGGCAAAACACTCGTTCCGCCAAAGTCAATATATGCTTCATCAATAATAACAATACTGTCTTGATTCGCTGCAATAATTTCTTCTACCAGACTGGGATCTTCAAAGATTCCTGTAGGTGCATTGGGATTTGGGAAAATAATTCCTCCGTTCTCTTTGCAGTAGTCTTCCTTACGAATCCTGAAATTCTCATCCAGTGCCGGTCTGGAATAAGGAATCTTATACAGTTCTGCCCAAACATCATAAAAAGAATAAGTGATATCCGGGAATAGAATAGGCAGCTTAGAATTAAAGAATGTAAGAAACGCAAGTGAAATGACATCATCAGAACCCACACCAACAAACACTTCCGAGGTCTTAATCTGATAATAGTCTGCAAGCGCCTTTGTCAATTCATCTGACATTGTCTTAGGATACAGACGAAGATCACCATATTCCATCTCATTTTTTAATCTTTCTACACCAGGTGCCGGTGGATATGGGCACTCATTCGTGTTTAGCTTAATAATATCTGAACATTTCGGCTGTTCCCCCGGGACATATGGCACAACCTTTCTCACATTATCTTCCCAGTTCATTTTTCTCCTCCATCCAGTTCTTTCTTTCTTTTTTCTATTTGTTTCTTATATTCATTCTCATACTCTGTCTCAAATTCAAACAGATACGTCTCAAATGCATTGATAATCAGTGTGTTATCGTAGGCCGATAATCTTTTGTATCGTCGCCCATAATTGGTATGGACATGTCCATGCAGAAAATATTTGGGCTGATATTTTTCCAACAGCTTAAGAAATACTTGAAATCCCTGATGGCAAAGATCCTCCCCATCGCCTACTCCGTATGCCGGTGCATGGGTCACCAGAATATCAAATCCGTGGTGTTTTATTAGTTGGAACCATAATTTCCAGACTCTGTGGAGCATTTCCTTCTGTCCATACTGATGATCTCCAAGCTTGTAACGCATGGATCCGCCCAGTCCCAGGATTCGAACTCCCTCATGGACATAGATCTTGTCCTCGATACAAATGCATCCGTCTGGTGGTATCTTTTCATATTTATCGTCATGATTACCATGAACATAGAGAATCGGCGCATGCGTAAATGTTGCCAGGAAAGACAGGTAATGAGAGTCCAAATCTCCGCAGGAGATAATCAGATCAATCCCATCCAGTTTTCCCGGCTGATAGTAATCCCATAAGTTTTTTGACTCTTTATCCGAAATTGCTAGTATTTTCATGTCGCTCTACCGTCTCTATCCCGTTTCTTCTATTCCATGTACTGTTTGACACCCTGAAGCTTAACAAGCTCTACGGCATCCTCTCTAAGCTCCGTAATTTCGGGAATATATCCTTCCACATTATCCAATAACCAATCAATATTTACACATTCTCCCGCAGAGAGTTCCTGACCGTCTTCGCAACGGCAGATTCCATCCTGTGAGAAAATTGGTCCTGTAAATGGACTGATTTCCATGCTCTTAATTCCTGCACGCAGATTACGCAGTAACCGTACACCTCCGGGCGGAAGGTTTCTGGAATAAATCACATCGACAGCTCCGGAGGACATTCCCCAGAAATAATTCAGTGCCTGTGTTCCAGAGATACTATCATCATTCTTGTAACCACCACGCATGATGGAACGAATGATTTCTTCATATAATTTACCCCAATGCCGAACCGGCATTGCAAGATTCTTATGTTTACCATCCTCCGAGAGAGCAAATAGGCCAAATTCTCTGTTGGCACTAATCGTAGCGTTAAGATCTCTTCCGGAGATCAACGTGACCTGCTTCTCCCGGAATGCTTCTTCGACATTATGATCTTTAATCATTGACCATTCCAAACACACTTTTGCACTTGGATTCGTCATTTGCACACCCAAAGCAAATGCATTAATCTCAGCTGTCGTACCATGAATCGGGTAATCTGACAGATATCCTATCGTCCCCTTCTCCAGTAACGAACCCGCAATAGCACCGCTGATGAATTTGGCTTCATACATTCGCAGGTAATAGGTTCTGATATGTTTATGATTCATATTCATCGAACAATTTAAAATCTTTGCTTCCGGATGATTGATTGCTGCCTTCAGTGATGCCGAACTTAACTTAGGCGAAGTGGCAAAAATCACTTTATTGCCGGCAGCAATGGCTGCCTCAAACACATCGTCTGCACTGTCATCATCAACTCGTTCAATACAGCAGGCATCTATTTTATCTCCGAACACATCCTGAATGTATTTACGCCCCAGTTCATGCGAATACGTCCATGCTGAATTCTGTACACTTCTGTCATGAATAAATGCCACCTTAAGTACCGGTGTTCCAACCGGAAACAGCTTCGTTAAGGAGAGCTTTTGCGACTCCTCTGTTGGATGCAGAACCATTGTTGCCTGCTCCTCATTATCATACATCAGAAATTCATTCCATATCCTGCTGATGTCCTTACGCATCTCCTGCTGATTCTTCTCTTTGACACTATCAAAGCCAAAGATTTCAATATAAATTACAATGGCATCTCCTGGTGTGATGTTAAGTTTATTCTGTGCCTTAGCACTAAATTCTTTTTCAAAGAAGGTAAATACGGAATGAAACTCAAGTTCCTGTTCTTCTGTCCATTTGTTCTGAATATCACCATAGGTACACAGCAGAAGACGTCTGAATGTCCCCTCTTTACTCATATACAAATAGTTGATTCCTGTGATTTCATAGAAATCCATGAATTCATAGTAGATTTTATTCTCAATATCTTCTGTTCTATGTGGGATAACACGTGTTACATTGCCCTCAATGCTGAAAGCATCCATGTATTTGAGTACACTGACACGCTTATTGCCTTCCATAACATAGAATTTATTATTATACTCATATGCCTTGATCGGGTCGCGAAGTCCCTCTTCCTCCAGTGCGTCATAGAGTTGTGACCATTTACAGGCAAACTCAGAATCCTGACTTAGAATGGGCATAAAATTGCGTGCAAATGCCGTCGTTCTTCCTGCGCTGTAGGTTCCTACAATCGAATCTAATGGAATCTGTACAAGTCCAAGTGACACCTGCGAATCTACAGTCTCTCGGGAAATAATATCATCCAAGACCGGTAAGTATGGATAATTTCCTTTGGAAACACATGCGTGGTATTCTTTTTCCCCTAATTTCTGGGCTTTAATATAATCTGCAGTTGCCATAATTGCTCCTTTTCTCTCATATTCATACTACTCTTAGCATACAAAACCTCACCTAAGCGCTTATTCTTGTCTTTGGTGAGGCTTTCTCTGTCTTATTCACAAATAAGGTTCTTACGAATGGAATCCAATACCCGTTCCGGCGTAAATGGTTTCACAATGAAATCCTTCGCCCCGGCCCTGATCGCACAGACCACTTTCTTCTGCTGTGCCAGGGAGGAACACATAATCACCAATGCGTTTGAATCCACTTCCATAATCTTGTTTACTGCCTCAATACCATCCATCTCAGGCATTACAATATCCATAAACGTCAAATCCGGCTGTAACTCTTTGAACTTTGCCACAGCTTCTTTACCGTTCACTGCTTCTCCTATAACAACATATCCATTCTCTTCTAGTATATTTCTTAATGTCTTTCGGGTTAGTTGTGCATCGTCGCAAATCAAAATTTTCTTTGGCATGTCAAACACTCCTCGTAATTATATCATTGCTGTTACGTTTCCACTTAGTTAGAGTTATTATAACACTCAAACACTCAATCGAAAAGAGAAGAGTGAAAGAATTTCCAAAAAAATGTCTATTTGTCAGAAACTCTCTCTTTAAACCAGAATAGCAGAACAATGGCAATAATCATATAAACTGCACATGTAATCGGAGATGAGATAACCCCTCTCACCTTCGGTGAAGACATGGCGCTGAAATAGATTGCCGCATTCGCAGACATATGAAACAGAAGCGGTATCAGGAATGTTTTGCTCCAATGATAGGTAAGTGCCATCACCATACCCATCAAAAATGCATAGATTCCCTGTATGAGATTCCCGTGATAACAACCAAAAAATAATGCCGATGTTACAATTGCTAACGATACTGGTATTGCCCTCTTAATTCTTCCAAATAAAAGCCAGCGAAACACGAGTTCCTCTGCAATTGGTGAAACAAAGAGATATAAAATAACTCCCGCCCAAAACGGAGTAGAAGCATCAAAACTTGCTTTTTGCAACTGCACACTATCTGTGGAAAAATATGTAAGTAATTCTCCCATTAAAAAATTCAATCCAAGTGCCAAAATTGCTCCCAGTACAATAATTGTCGGAAACAATGACCATTTGTCCTTTTTATGTACCAGATATTCCGGAATTGGTTCCTTTGAGCGAAACGCCATAAACAGCACAAGTGCTCCGATTCCCATTGCAATTATACTGATTCCAACAGCCATTAATCTGGAATTATTCTGCAACCATAATAATGTCGCTTCGTCTACCCGTTCATTCAGATTCTGAATCAGACTAACGCCGGCTGCCGCCACAATTTGAAATACAAGATAGTAGATGACAAACGGAACCACCATATAGATTGCCCGAAAAAGAGATCTTTTTGGCATTTTCTCCTTCTCCTTCAATTCCATCTCTTCATATTTCTTTTCCAAAAAACTCTTAGTCTCTTTCTTAAGTAAGAGTCCGGTCAGTTCCTTCACAGTTGAAGCTATCGCATTCGGTTCTGCCTGTACTAATTCTTCCATCGGACCATATCCGTAAGCTACTGCTATCGATTGGATTCCTGCTGTTTTCGCACCAAGCACATCGAATTTTCGGTCTCCAACCATAACCGTTTCCTGTTTCTTTTCATCTCCCTGTTCTTTCAAAAGCAGTTCCGGACTCTCCTGCCAGCCATAGAGTTGCAGCAGGGCTTCCTGTACTACTTCCTCCTTTTGCACTCTTCTGCCGTCCATTTCGCTTCCCACAACAACGTCAAAATATTCTCCCAGCTGAAAATATTTCAGTATTTTTGTAACAAAGTATGTCGGCTTACTAGAAGCCACCGCCAATCGGCAGCCCTTATCCTTTAAGGTGCGAAGCATTTGAAGAATTCCGGGATATACCTCGTTCTCATACAGACCAATCACAGCGAATCTTTCGCGATAATCACGGATTGCTTCCTGTGCTTCTTCTTCATTCATTTGATAGAACTCTTTAAAGCTGTCTAAAAGAGGCGGTCCGATAAAAGGTTCCAGACGGTCTAAATTAGATTCTTCAATTCCGGATTTGTGTAAGGCATATTGAACTGATTTGCAGATTCCCTCTTTGGGATCTGTCAATGTACCGTCCAAATCAAAAAGCACATACTGATACATATTATTTCTCCATTCCTGTATTGACATTTCTAACCCATCAAGCTATAGTGAACACGTAACAATTACATATTTACGCTAGGGGTGCTTTGCTGAGACTTGATTCTATACAGAATCATAAACCCTCATAACTTGAACCGGTTAATACCGGCGTAAGGAAGCAATTACTAATGCCCCCTCTTTGCGTATTATTACCGTAAGGAGGTTTTTTATGTCACAACTATTTTACAACGTAATTGAGGACGAATATGTCCTCACGAATGTTGGAATAATCTGTGTTGTTCTGATTATTCTGATTCTCTTTGCTCTGGCCTTGCTATTCTATCGGCGATTCCACAAGCCGGCCAAGGATCGTCCCAAGCACACACCGGTACGACAGATTGTCTTCTCCGGCGCTGCTATGGCACTGGGTATCATCACCTCTGAGTTTATTCCAACCATCACGATGCCCATGGGTGGTTCCATTACCCTGTTCTCCATGTTCTTTATTGTTCTGATTGGATACTGGTATGGGTTAGGAGCCGGACTATCCACTGCATTGGCCTATGGCTTATTACAGTTTGTGTTAGATCCCAAATTCATCTCCATCCCGCAGATTCTGTTGGATTATGTCTTTGCCTTCGGTGCCCTTGGTTTATCCGGGCTTTTTGCGAATCGCAAACACGGTCTTGTATGGGGCTATCTCACCGGAGTCGCTGGTCGGTTCTTCTTTTCCTGGCTTGCAGGCTTTCTCATCTGGGGAATGTACGCACCACAGGGAACACCGGCAGCCTTATATTCATTAACCTATCAGGCCTCATATCTAGTACCGGAAGCAATTCTTACTTTGATTATCCTTGTGATTCCGCCAGTACAAAATGGCTTAAACGCAGTCAAAAAATTAACCTAGGAAAAATATCTTTACACAAATTGCGCGTCCACTCAGGACGCGCTTTTTTCTGTTACGAATATACCTTCTTCTTCATATAATCTTTGACAATGCGAACCAAATCCTTATCCAGCTTGCCTTCTTTGGCCATGGCTTCCAGAATATCCAGTGCCTTATTTAACGGTAATGTTCCTTTATAAGGTCGATCGGTAGAGGTCAGAGAATCAAAAATATCGATGATGGTCAACAATCTGGTAAGTATGTCCAAATCCTCCGCTTTAAATTGATTAGGATAACCACTTCCATCCAGATACTCATGATGTCGTGACGCCATCATCTGAACACGGTCATACTTTTCATTGAATTTAATCTTATCAAGCATCTTGTCCGTAAATACGACATGCTGCTCAACAATCTTACGTTCTTCAATCGTAAGCGTACCCTTGGTAATATTTAATGCTTTCTTTTCCTCTTCATCCAGATAGGGAATGATAACTCCATCTTTTCCAACATACGTTCTCGCTGCCATATCATTGATTCGGTAAATCTCACTGTCATTTAACCGTTCTCTGATATTAATTCCCGGAAGCTCTGCTCTAAAGTTACTCAATCTTAAATCTGCCATTGCCCACTCAGCAGAATCCATTCTGCCTTCCAGCATATCAATCTTCATAAGCAAGGCGATCTTTTCCAGCTTAGTCATCAACCCATCAAACCGGTCTCCAAGTCTGGTTGCTTTATTCAATACCTCTCTTGGTGTAATCATTTTACCAAGATCATGGAGCATTGCCGCCATGTATAACTGCTCTCTGTCATTTTCACCAATATATTCTTTATACTCACCGCGAGTATGCAGGGCATTGATATAATCCGCAATCTCCATACAATACTCAGCAACATGAACTGTATGATTGGCATTGTAGGGTGTTCTTGCATCAATTGCCGTTGTCATTGATTCAACAAATGAGAATAAAAGTTCCTCCAATTCCTGAATTAATAACATATTGGTAAATGCAATTGCCATTTGAGATGTCAATGAAGTTACCATCTTCTCGTACTCCACAGGAAACGGTATGGATTCTCCTGCATCGGAAGTACAGTTAATCAGCTGCATGACACCAATAACACGTTTTCCCGGTTCAAAAATCGGTACCATGAGCAGCGATTTGGTTCGGTAACAATATGCCGCATCAAATTCCTTAATTCCCAAAACATCGAAATTCTTCTGCTGATAGATGTCTTCAATATTCAACATTTTCTTATGAATATAAGTATAGGCAATCAGATTGTGTTCATCCATCGGTACCGCATCATGTCTTGAATCTGTCGCACTCCGCCCATTGTTCAATCCAACCGATCGATTTACATCAATCAAATGTTTTAAACTTCCGTTATCTTCAATATAAAGTTTTCCTGCATCTGCATTCGTAAACTTCATGCAACCATCCAGGATCATATCAAAGAGTTTGAGGTAATATCGCTCTGTTGCGATGGAATACCCAAAATCTAATATATCATTAATCTCTTCCGTTATCTGTAACATAACTCCTCCCAAAAAACCTATTGAAAATTATAACAGAAATTCATCCTTTTGACTATCCACATTTCCACAAAATCCGCAGATTAACTATAGTGAAATCTCTCTATTGACTCCAAAGGAGAAAATAATCTTTTCCTTAACACGTTTTCCGGTGATTTGCTCAAGAGCCTCGGCATAAACCTCTAACTGTTTATGATAACGTTCTACAAGCTCTTCTTTTGAATTAACACGATCTGTTTTATAATCCAGTACCACCAGACCATCTTCCTCTTCAAAATAGACATCTATCACTCCCTGAACAAGGATTGTTTCTTCCGAAGGGAATTTCGGATTGACCCGATTCGCATTTATTCCAAGAAAAAATGCCTTTTCTTTATACAACTGTCCTCTTTGATCCGCACACATCATACGTCTTGCAACAGGATGTTCAAGGAAAGCTGCTAATTTAGTAACATTTGCCAGTTGTGCATACTCCTCGCTCAAGCGACCGGTCTTTTGCTCTGATGCAATCAGCTGTCTGACAAATGACTGTA
The DNA here is from genome assembly GCA_029558315.1 of Bacillota bacterium. Lineage (GTDB taxonomy): Bacteria > Bacillota > Clostridia > Lachnospirales > Lachnospiraceae > NK4A136. The sequence goes on along the minus strand of JAKQFQ010000003.1, from coordinate 10,051 downwards.
ATTGGCTTGTCTGATTCTCTAAAGGCTCCAGCTGACTTAATCGTGCAAACGGAAGAAGTTCCATAACCCGGTGATATGCACTGCCCCTGCTAGTTCCTTCACTGGTGCTCTCATTGGTCCTTGCGAACTTTGGAACATAGGCTTCTCTTCCCGTATCCTCAAACATCGGTTTTGCTTCTTCATCTTCATAAGCCTCTTTCTTTAGTTCCGACACTGTCGTCTTGGTATAAAGTCCATGAAGTGAACGATATTTTGCATTCTGCTGCATTCTCTGTGAAAGGAGCTGCATCAGTGAATCGTCCACGCTATAGTCACGTCTTCGTAATTGTTCCCTTGAGCCAATGCTGGTTAGTTGCTCTTCGATTGCAAAAGCCATAAGATCCTTTTCTTCCACAAATGTCAGATACTGATCCAGTCGGCCGGCATTTGCCAGAGACTTCATTACAAAATCCAGATTTGTAACTGCCTGCAGGATGGTCACAGAGTCCAGTTCTCCCGGATTTGGCATTTTATCCAAAAGCTTATCTGCATCGGCAATGACACCTGTCATGATCAGCTTTTCTTTTGCTCTGGTCATGGCAACATAGAGAATCCTCATCTCTTCTGCAAGACCGTCTCTGATAATTTTCTTGGCAAGAATACGTTTTTTAAATCCCGGGCGTTTGTATCTGAGTATCGGATTGATGTCATCCATGGCAATCCCGGCTTCCATCTCCATCAATACCTGCTTGGATGCATCCTTCTTATTCAAACGTTTGGTCATACCGCAGAGAAAACAAACCGGAAACTCCAGGCCTTTGCTTTTATGAATGGTCATCAGTCTCACAACATCCGCATTTTCATCCAGAACACCTGCTTCTCCATAATCCACTTCCTGTTCCTTAAGCTGTGTGATATAGCGGACAAAATGGAACAATCCATGATAACTTGTCGCTTCAAAATCAGAAGCCTTTTCTAGAAGCATCATCAGATTCGCTCTTCTTTGAATTCCACGTGGCAATGCCGATACATACTCCAAATACCCACTTTCCTGAAGCAGTATTCCAATCAATTCCCGAATATTGACATAATGTACACGCGCACGGTTCGTTTTAAGCCACGTCATAAACTTTTCAATTTTTTCTGCAATCTCATCCTGCTTTAGCTGTCTATAGTCCTGCATCGCGTGATAGAGCATCCGTTCTTTACGTCCTGCGCGAATGATTGCAATCTCTTCTTCACTAAACTGGTGAAAATACGAATTCAGTGTTCCGTATAACGGAATATCCTGTAAGGGATTATCAAGCACCTTAAGAACATTCATAACCGTTCGAACTTCCATTGTCTGAAAATAACCCGACTTTACCGTAGAATAGACCGGAATTCCCTGTTCCTGAAGTATCTTCTTGAATTCCTCATCATATCCACCGGTTGCCCTGACAAGGATGACGATATCTTTATAGCAGACAGGACGTTGCGCCCCACTCTCTTTATCAACTACAAGCAATCCTTGCTGCTTCATCTTCCTGATCCTGTCAGCCACCATTCTGGCCTCCATCGTCAGGTTGCTTAAGCTCTCTCCTTCAGAAGCCTCCTCTTCTTTATCCTCATCTGCGCCATCCTCCTTCACAAACAGCATCAGTTCTGTCTGATACTCATTCTGTTGCGCCGGCGGATAAGAAGCCCCCTGATACAATCTGGCACGCTCATCATACTCCATCCCTGCTGTATCCTCATGCATCAGTTGTTCAAATACATTATTAACACTGTCAATCACTTCCTTACGGCTTCTGAAATTCTGATTCAGATCAATTCTAATATTGCTTCCTTCCTCCCCAAACCGGGCATATTTGTCCATAAAAATCTCAGGTCTGGCTAATCTGAAGCGATAGATACTCTGCTTCACATCTCCAACCATAAAATAATTATTATCACGGGCAATACTTTTTAAGATAAATTCCTGTACATAGTTGCTGTCCTGATACTCATCAACCATTACATATTCAAAATAGTTCTGATATTCCAATGCAGCTCTGGATGCGGTCTGTTTACCCGTTGCATCCCAAGTCATCAGAATCTGCAGAGCAAAATGTTCCATATCGGAAAAATCCAGGACACTTCGCTCCCTTTTCACTTCGCGAAAACGTTGCATAAAATCCAGTGTCAGTCGAATGAGTTCAGAAGAATTGATTGCAATCTCCTGATTCGCGATAAGGATATTGTCCGAAGAATCAAAATAGCAGTCTTTTATCAGTCCATCCATCACCTTGACGATTCGATCACGATATCCCTTGACTCGCTGTCGGACTTCTTTATCCTCCTCTTTTCCTACGCTTTTGGAAAGTGCAGGTATGTTGAGTGCATGCAGTATCTCATAGCGTTTTTCGTAATCTTCATTTTCCTGTAATTGTCTGATGGCTTCATACCAGGCCATAAGGCAGGGAAGATACCCTTGTGGTCCGCTCACATCCTGGCACAACCTTACCCCCTCCAGTGCCAGGTGTAAGGCATAGGCAATCAGTCTATTATTTTCTTCTTCCTTCATTCTCCACCATGGTGTATTCTCAATCATGGAAAAATCAGTAAAAGAATCCTCAATGGCCGCATTTTTCAACCATTCCTCCGGGTCCGGATGACTCATGGCAAACTCAAAAAGTGTACGTATCAGTTCTTCTACAGCGGTCGTTGTATTACCACTATAGGATTCCATCAAATGTAAGAAGTCTGTCTTCTCCTCCAGGGCATAATTGTCTTCCATCATTTCAGCCAGTATTTCTTTTTGAAGGAGTTTACGTTCTCCTTCATCCAGAATTCGAAAACCTGGATCTAAATTAATATCACCAAAATTATTACGAATTACAAACAGACAAAAACTGTCAATGGTTGTAATCTGCGCATTATGTAATAACGCCGATTGGCGCTGCAGATGTGCGTTCTCCGGTTCCTCGCTTAACGCCTTTGCTATCGCAGAAGCGATACGTTCACGCATCTCTGCTGCCGCTGCTTTGGTAAATGTAACAATCAGCATTCTGTCAATATCTACCGGATGCTCCTGATTGGTTACCAGCGAAATAATTCTTTGTGTCAATACTGCTGTTTTACCGCTTCCTGCTGCTGCAGATACCAGAAGATTGGCATCTCTGGTATCAATTACTCTTTGTTGCTCCTGTGTATAACGAATCGCTCCCATTATGCCTTCTCCCCTCTCATTTTGTCCAAAACTTCCGCTTTCTTCATTGGTTTCTGCTCCCGTTTTTCATATCCCGGTATATGTGTGTCAAAATTGCAGATTTCACGGAATGCACAATAAGTACAGGCCTTCTCACCGCAGGGAGATGCCACTTTATTCCCACCAAGAATATCTCGTCCCAGTTCTGTTATCTTCTTATTCACATAGTGCGTTAACGTATCCAGCTCTTCTCTTTCGATCACATCGGATATCGCCTTGAAGGATAGATCTTTTTTTCTTTCCATGCAGATGACATCTGAAGACATGGGATTTTCCTGATCCAGTCCTTTTGTAATTGTCTCTTCATCAACAAACAGACCTGATACGCGAAGTCTCTTACGAAGCCACTGCTCCAGCTCCTCCTGCGATACACTTCCATTCTCCTGTTCCATAATGGGATCCATTACAGGATAGTAAAACATCGCTGCAGGCTTAACGAACTTACCTGGATTATCCTTACTGACCTTGCTGATTGCCTGATCAAGATAGACCACTAATTGTAACTGCAATCCGTAATATACTTCCATCAGATCAATTTTCTTATCCCTTGACTTATAGTCAACAACCTTCACATAGATTGTGTCATCCACTTCCATCGTATCAAAACGATCAATTTTGCCACGTAGCAGCATTTTTTCATTTGGCAGTTCAAGCTCCCTACGGAATCCGACTTCAAATGCTTTGGGCACAAATCCCCCTTTGGAGAGCTGATATTGCATTGTCATAACAGCTCGATGCACAATCCTCTGAATTCTCTGAATCTGCCCCGCAGTCCTGGCATCACGGTATATCATACTGTCTCCATAGGATGCGGCAATTGCCTCTATGCCTTCTGCGAGAATCTCATCTGCCTGCTCCTTGGTAAATTCCAGCCAGCTTAGCTTTTTTTCCTCCAGCTTGAGGCCAAAGTTCTCAAGAATATGATGAAAAATATTACCAAGATCAACGCTTCCAAATACGTCATCCTCACGTTCTGACAATTCCATTCCATATTTTAGGAAATGAGAATATGCACACCCTGCATATTGTTCCAGACGGCTGACACTGTTTTCCAATATCAATCCATATAATGCGCGAGCCGTATCATGCTCCAAAGGCTTTGAAACATATCGATAAAATGACGCTTCTGTCATTTTATTCACCTGTTCCGGTGACTGCTGCATCATAAAATCATAAATCGTGTAAAAAAGTTCTAACTCCTCTGACGGCAAGTTTCTTCCGGCATAGCGGCCAAGCATTCCAGCCAAATGCACTTCCAAATCCTTTCTGCCACAGATCTTCTCCTCAATCGGAATTGTAGTACTGTCTATTACCTCAAGAGCAGGGAAAAGTCTTCTCATCTGTTCGATCAGATAGGACGGTCTGATTGCATGTCCCTCCTGATCCATACGTGCATAGGAAAGTGTCAGTCTGTCCGATGCTTTTGTAAGTGCCATATAGAGATACAGTCTCTGAATATACATCTTCTGTCGTGGTGTCGGCGAAAGTTCAAATCCCAAGGATGAAAGGAATTCTCTGTCGATATCAGAGATCATTCCACCTCCGGCTCCTGTTTTGGGTATAATTCCATCATTAACGCCAACAAAAAAGAGAGCCTTAATCGGTTTTAATCGCGTTCTTTCCATGTCTCCAATCACAACACGATCCACGTCCTGCGGAAGGACACCAATCTTTATTTCCAGGATTCCCGCTTCCAGTATCTGCTGATATTCCTCCAGCGTCATTTCTTCCGTCCCAAGCAAGGCTGCGATCTGCTCCAGTAACTGCATCAGGTAACGATAGATCTGTGAATACTCTTTTTCTCTCACCAAATCGTTGTTATCGTGAAACATGGCAGCATACCCTTCCAGCTGTTCATAGACCTGATTATCAATGATAAACTGATATACCGCTTTGGTAATTGTCTCTGCAGAAGAAGTCTTTTCAAGCGCAAGTAACGGACTAAGTATCTGCATGATCCGTTCTCTGGTCTCATTTATACTTCCAAGTGCGTCTGTATCATTTCCCATGTAATCCGGGTATTTAACAAATGCCCTGCGCCACTTCTTCTCACCACGAATTCCCAGCGCCAGAAGATAATTCTCCATTTCATCAATTTTTGCCTCTTCGATTCCTGTCAATCCGCTTCTGAGGAAATGCAGAATACTCTCATAGCTGAAGTTCTTCTGCACTAATGCCAGTCCACTCTTCACAAACTCTGTAAATGGATTTAACATAAGCTTCTGATTGTTATCCAGGAATACCGGTATATCATACATCGTAAAAAGTTCCTCAACATACGGTGCATATCTCTCCAAATCACCTGTTATGACAGCAATGTCGCGAAATGCCATATGCTCATCGTACACCAGCCGCCGAATCTGAATACATACCTCAAGCAATTCCTCTCTGGGTGATGGTGCATGAAACATTGTTATGCCCTGCATAGTTCCCGTATATGGATTCTTCTGGTTACGAAACAGATTTTCTTCCAGATAAGCCAGTGCCGGTTGATTGCAGTAACGCATAACCGGTTTTTCCAAAAGATATACATCCTCCCCACGACCGGCACCACAATCTGCAGCCAGTTGTTCCATCGCATGCATGGTCTTTCTGCTGAGCGAAAACAGCTGATGTTCATCGCCAAATGTATGAAGTAGTTGCTTTTCTTCTGCCGGCATAATGATGGTTACGATTACCTCCTGGCACATGGACAGCAATTGTCTGATAACACGGTTCTGCACAGGTGTAAAACCAGTAAAGCCGTCGAATGCTACAACGCTGTTCTTAAGCTGATTCGATTTTCCCAGTGCTTTTGTCAGAAGATCTAATCTTTCCTCTGTTGTAATGTATTTGTCGCCAAGATAAGTCAGAAAATTCTGATAAATTTTTTTCAGATCCAAAAGTTTGGAGGACAGTACCGGTTTCTTCTCCGAATATTGCAATAACTTATCCACCTCCTCTACGCCCAGACCATATTGCATAAATTCAGATATCACAGATTTTACTTCATGAATATAACCGGTTTTCTTCAGACTTTTGCCTATTGTCGGAAGTTCTTCTGATAAATTGGCAGCAACTCTTCGAAGAATCAGATTTTTACCGGTGTCATCCAGTACCATCTGATTGCTTTGACCAACCTCTTCAAAAACACGATATGCCAAGCGTCCAAAACTCTGCACATCAATATTCATGATTCCGCCTGCCGGATGGCGTTCTACCATCTCCTTCTGGGTCTGCATGGTAAACTGATCCGGTACAATAATTAAAAATTGACGTTCCGGTTCTTTCATGGAACGCATGATAATATCCTCTTCTAAGCGTGTGCTTTTCCCGGAACCAGAGCCGCCAACATAGAAACGTAATGACATAGTACCTCTCCCCTTTATGATTCTTATAACGTTGTGAAAGAAAAACACCGCCTGCCAGCGGTTACCCGACAGCAGGCGGCATGATGTTATTCTTAGTGAATCGCCTTCATTCGTATGCTATTGTATAATGATTCAGTTCTTTGAAACCGATACAGTTTTTGTAAATCAACCAATGCCATCAAAATCTTCTGTGAATTCAACGATCTTGTTCGATAATTATGTTCCTTACAGAATTCTTCCATCTGAAGAATCAGGTTCTTCTCGATATAGGAAGTTCTCCTTTTCACTGCCGATGCTTCCAGCATCAGGATATCAACCAGCTTATCCATCGACAAATTATTATAGTAATATGCCAGCGCTGTCTGTCTGTGTATCTCTGGCAAAGTACATAAAAAATTCTCCAGCATCTTTGTGAATTCCATATCTTCCATGTCATTCCCCGGGATATATACTTCGCTTACCATCGGTACCGCATATGCTCCGCGATTCTCTGCCATCAGCATATCTCTGCGATTCGTTCTAAGCCAGTCTGACGTGAATTGTGTTACAGTCTCATTCATCCACTCTGCAATATTCTCTGGAGCTTCCATCATAAAAAAGTTCTGAATGACATTAATGTAGAGTTTCTCCAGTTCTTGATCGATCTGTTCTTCATCACAGATAATGAACTGCATCTGGAAATACATATCATCCACCGACAGTTCAAAAATTCTCCGAAAATCATCTAAATGGCCTTGTAGAAAACCTCGTGTTGCCTTAACTAGTTCGTATGTCGTATCCAAGTTTTCACCCCCTGATATACCAGATCATATAGTACCACCCAATACAATCCTAACAATCTACATTTTAGCAAATATCAGGCGTGTACTCAAGTACATTAATTGTAATTAGTAAAATATTTTTACAGCAATTCTTTTAGCAGTTTATTCACGGACGCCGGATCGGCTTTTCCCTTCATTGCTTTCATCGTCTGCCCAACAAGGAATCCGATTGCCTTTTCCTTGCCAGCTCTGTAATCCGCAACAGATTGTGGATTCGCTGCTATCACTTCTTCCACTGTTTTCTTCAGCGCACCCTCATCATTTTCCTGCTTCAATCCATTTTCTTCCACATACTGTTTGGGATCAATGTTCTCCTCAAACATGACTTCAAAGATCTCTTTGGCAATCGTCTGGTTAATCACCTTCTGGTCAACCAGCATAATCAGCGTGGCCAGATGAGCCGGTGAGAAACGAATCTGATCCGCATCCATGCTCTTCTCCTTTAACAGACGCATGGTCTCCACCATCAACCAGTTGGATACCTTTTTGGGTTGTTGACAGATTGCTACTGCTTCTTCAAAAATATCTGCCATTCGCTTCGTTCCGGTAATAATCTCAATATCATAGTCAGGAATCTGGTATTCTTCTTTATATCTTGCCATCTTTTGTGTTCTGAATTCAGGCTGGTTACTCTTAATCTGTGCAAGCCATGCATCTGAGATTTCAATCAGAATCAGATCCGGATCCGGGAAATAACGATAATCCTGCGCATCCTCCTTGCTTCTCATTGCATAGGATTCTGCCTTGGTATCGTCCCAGCGTCTGGTCTCCTGCGTCACACGCTTTCCATTTTCCAACAGATCAATCTGACGTTCTCTCTCACCTGCAATCGCATGTGCTATTGAAGTAAAAGAATTCAGGTTCTTCATTTCCGTTCTGGTACCAAATTCTGTTGCTCCCACTTCACGTACAGACAGATTCACATCAGCACGCATGGACCCCTCCTGAAGTTTACAATCGGAAGCGCCAAGATACTGGATAATCATTCTGAGTTTTTCAAGATAAGCGATAACTTCCTCTGCACTTCGCATATCAGGCTCTGATACAATCTCAATAAGCGGGACACCGGAACGATTGTAATCCACCATGGTTACGTCTTCCCAGTCATCATGAATCAGCTTGCCTGCATCCTCCTCCATGTGAATCTCATGAATGCCAACCTTCTTACTTCCCTGCTCCGTCTCAATCTCTACATAACCGTCTTTACAAATTGGCAGATACAGCTGAGAAATCTGGTAGTTCTGTGGGTTATCCGGATAAAAATAATTCTTTCTGTCAAATTTACAATGCTGCGTAATCTTACAGTTCGTCGCAATACCAACAGCAGCTGCATATTCTACAACCTGCTTATTTAACACAGGAAGGGAACCTGGCATACCGGTACATACCGGACAGGTATGGGTATTGGGTGCTCCGCCGAATCTTGTGGAACAACCGCAGAAAATCTTGGTCTTTGTTGCAAGCTCTACATGGACTTCAAGTCCGATTACTGTTTCATATTCTCTGGGCATATCATTGTTCCTCCTTTCCAGGCTGTTGGAAATCTCCGCGCAGTTTTTCATAGGTATAGGCTGCCTGAATCAGTACATTCTCATTAAAGCAATCCGCAATCATCTGTAAACCAACCGGCATACCATCTGCTGCAATTCCACAGGGGATACTGATGCCCGGAAGTCCTGCCAGGTTCACTGCGATTGTGTAAATGTCTCCAAGATACATCTTCATAGGGTCACTCAGGCTCTCACCAAGGAGCGGTGCCGTTGTCGGTGCAACCGGTCCAAGAATAATATCATATTTTTCAAAAGCTTCATTAAATGCCTTTTTAATCAACGCCTTTACACGGAGTGCTTTCAGATAATAAGCGTCATAATATCCGGATGACAGTACAAAAGATCCAAGCATAATACGTCTTTTGACTTCCTCTCCAAAACCTTCCGAACGTGTCTTCTTATACATGTTGTGAAGACCTTCATACTCTTTTGTACGATAACCGTATTTGATTCCGTCAAATCGCTCCAGGTTGGAACTTGCCTCTGCATCAGCAATGGTATAGTAGGCAGGGATTGCATACTGTACCAGACTTAAATCAAACTCCTCTACGATAGCACCTCTTGCCTTCAAATCCTCTGCGGCCTTCAAAACACATCGTCTGACCTCCGGGTCAAGACCCTCGCCAAAATAATCCCTGGGAATACCAATACGGATTCCTGCCACATCATCAATCAGTGCTTCTCTAAATCTGGTATCATCTCTGGCAACCGAAGTGGAATCCTTTGCATCCGGTGATGCAATAATCTCCATAATGGTTGCAATATCAGTAACATTTTTAGCTAATGGTCCAATCTGATCCAACGAGGAACCATAGGCAACCAGTCCATATCTGGATACGGTTCCATAGGTCGGTTTTAATCCCACAACACCATTAAATGACGCCGGTTGACGGATTGAACCGCCAGTGTCAGACCCCAATGCATAGAAGCATTCTCTGGCTGCTACTGCTGCAGCAGAGCCACCGGAAGATCCACCCGGAACACGTTTGGTATTCCACGGATTCTTTGTAACACCAAATGCCGAAGTCTCTGTTGTAGAACCCATGGCAAATTCATCCATATTCGCTTTTCCAATAATGACAGCGCCTGCATCTATCAGATTCTGTACGGCCGTCGCGGTAT
>JAKQFQ010000472.1 GCA_029558315.1 Bacillota bacterium | reverse complement strand
ATTCACCATAATTATCCGAAGTTTTTCCATCAACAACACCAACAGTCATTGTTATCTTAATGACAAGATCTCCATATGCAATTTCCATTTTCTGTATTGTGCGTAAAAAATGCTGTAGTACTTTAGCTGCATCTTCCTGATCACATTTATCAAATATCAGCAGGAATTCTTCTCCACCCCATCTGGTCACAAAACCTTTTCCTGCCATTGTTTTACGCATTGTATCTGCCACACGTTTTAGAACTATGTCCCCAGCTTCATGGCCATACGTGTCATTTACTTTTTTGAAGAAATCAATATCAGAGAGTGCTACTGCATAGGGCATTCCGCTCTTTTCTGCATGTTTTTGCAGTTTTTTTAACTTGGCAGTTCCGTATCTTCTATTATAGAGTGCAGTTAGTGGATCACGTTCCACCAAAACACGAATGGCACTTTGCATTTCTACGATTGCCTTACTGACTTCACCAACCTCGTCCTGTCTGCCTAATACTCTCCCCTCCATATTATTACTCAATTCTCCACTTACCATTCCAGCCAGAAAGCCTTTAATCTTTTGGATGGCATATACTAATCCTTTGGTATAGTTAATACTAACAAAACCGGCAAAGACCATGCACAATAACATAATCACCCAGATAGGATTCGCTGCCTTTGTTGCCTGTTTCTCAATCTCGGCAACTGGTTTAGCAACTGCAACCATTCCAAACAAAGTCCCATCAGAGTTATGTATCGGAATATAGCAGATGTAATAACGTATATCCCGAATCTCAGAAATATAATACAGTGGAGCCTCTGTTTTCTCCATCTGATGATAGATTGCTGCATGTACACCGGTAGCTACATATCTCTCTCCATACTCATCACGTAACGTCGTTAGTATTCTGGTATCTTTATAAAAAAGTGTGATATCAATACCCGTATCTTCCTTGATACCGTCAATAATGGAAAAATCACCAGTTAGCTCCTGTTCTCCTTTATATAATGAAACGATCTGCTCCCCAACTAAATTGTAATCTCCAGGATAAATCTCATCATAAGCGGCTGCTATCGTTGTTGCAACGGCCAGTAAGGAGGAATCCACCTCCTTAGTTAATAAACTTTTGTATCTGCCGATTGCTGTAACCGCAATCACCACACCCATAATAAGCATTGGTAAAACAGTTCTGACCAGAATTGCTATTTGAAGCTTACCAATTTTTTTCTTTGTATTCTGTTTCATATTAATACCCCAATCTTTTGCTTATTTTCCTCGAATTCCTTCACTAATTGCCTATGTCAGCCGATATAATAAGTAACAGATAACATTACCTTTAAAGATAAAGTACAGTCTGTTTCACGAGATTCGCTCCGTGGGGCAGCTGAAAATTGAGACCTAAGGTAATCACTAAAACCAATGAGGTAACTACATGATACGATTCACTTGCTAACTCCTGTATCGTTAACGATATGGGAGTTTTAGTATTCATTCAAAATAGCTCTGGTTAATTGAATATTTCGTAAGAACCAATATCTCACAATCTTTTCAACATCTTTCTTTAGCTGCTCTTCAAATTCCATTTTTAATTGTTTCCGTTCCGGTTCATCATAGACATTTCCAATGTACTTCGCTTCCATTCCCTCGTAGAGGAAATAACGATGCATTCGCATATCTCCAGTAGAAACATCAAGCTGTTCGTATATATTCCCTTGCTTCCACATAGCCGGATTCAATTCATCTATATCCTCTTCCAAGTATCCCGGACATTCCATATTCGCCAGTGAAAATGCATATTTGCTGAATTTTTCACAAAACCATCTGCTGCGTATTCTTTTTGTAGCCTCACTTAGGCGATGCATGTTTCGATAAATAATATATCTTACTTCACTTTCTACCAAGCGATCATATCGCATTTGTAATGGAATTGCTCCGACAAAATCAATAATTTTTGTAGTTTGCTCTTTCCAGATATCCAACCGTTCTGAGGTTAAATCCCCCTCTCTATCGGACAACTTTTTATTTCTACATAATATATGCCAGTCGGTTAACCATATTGCCCTTAACACACGGCATTTTAACTTTTGATAATTCTCTAAAAATGCCTCACTCTGATTATATTGTAGCATTCTTTTTTCAATCTGCAGTTCTTCCATACAAGGATATTTTAAAATATCCTTCCAGCATAATGCAACCGTTTCATCCTCATTATGTCTTGCCAGCATCGCAGTAATTCTAAAATGCATACACTTACGATTATCTGTAACAAAATAATTTTTTGTTTTTATCTGAATACATTGCGTGAATTTATTCCTGCGTTTAGGATAAAGTCCACCATCAATTTTCGTTCTCAATTCATGATACCATTCATAATCTTCTATAAAAGTGTGGGGGGGCCGATCCGGTAGAAGTAATTGCTGAACGATACGGCAATAATTCTCATAGCATTCCTCTGCTGAACAGACGCTTTTATCCTCATCAAATCTCTTTTCTTTTTGCATTTCTTCTCTGAATTCCTGAATCTCACAAATACGAATTCCTTGTTTTCTTGCAAGATATGTCGTGAATTCACTTCGATATTGAATGTCAAAAAGTGTCTGTAACCCCTTCCTAAAAGTAAATTGCTCATCCAGGATAAGACGTTCGTTTAATAATTCTCTTGTCTGTGGCATTATTGGAATTCGTGCCATACCTGAAATAAGGATGAGCAGAACCAACTCATGCTCTTGTAATTTCAAAAGAACAGGACGATAGTAATCAGCAAGAAAGTCCAATAATTCGGACGAGAAAATCTCAAGAATAACACTATTTTTGCGAATATATTCTTTCACATCTTCTTCTTCATTCTGTTCTCGTCTTTGCATACTCCAAGGATTATTTGCAGCCGGTATCACAACCTCTTGGAAAAAATGCGGAAATAAACCTTTCAGTGTAGTATCTAGACTCTGTGCCGTACGAAGCCACACTGTTTCCAGTGTTGTTAATCCAACAATCATGATGCTCTCTTACCCTTCTATCTGTATTCTGGCTTTTCTTCCAATTCGGCTGCTGCTTTTGTGATCAGAACCTCATGTACCGTTTCCATCGTCGGTACTTCAAATAAGGCTTCAGCAAGAATATCATGTATCACAGAATTTAATCCTCTCGCACCAATACTCATGTTCAGCACACGATCAATAATGACATCCAGTGCTTCCGGAAGAAAAGTTAATTTCACCTGTTCCTTCACTCGAAATTCGTTCTCGTATTTTGAAAGGATACTATCCTTTGGTTCTAATAGTACGCGTTTCATTGCAGTACGATCCAGCCCCTGTAATACTGTAATGGTTCCAATTCTTCCTGCAAGTTCTGCCTTCATGCCATATTTCATCAAATGCTCTGTCTTAATATTATCCTGTGTAATCTCAAACGTTTGTTGCAGCTTTGCTTCACTTCCAAATCCCATGGTTGTATCTGCTACATCTTTCTCTACAATCTTATCCAGGCCTTCAAATGCTCCGGCACAAATAAACAGTATGTTTTTGGTATTCATCGAAAGATTAGCTACAGCGCCCTGCCCTACGGGAAATGGAATATCCATAACTGTGCCTTCCATCATTCCAAGCATCTGTCCTTGCAGTTCATTATTAATATCACCATTTTTTAAGTAATCTTTCGTTGGTATGATTTTATCGAACTCATCGCAAAACACAATCCCACATTCAGCCAGTGCCATATCTTTCCCGGCCTTTATGTACAAATTCAGTAATGCTTCTTCCTTATTTCTTCCTTTCCACGGAGTGGCAACTACCCCACTAAAATCAGAAATCACAACAGGTACGTTAACAAGGTCCATTATTCTACGAATTAATTCTGTTTTCCCGCAGCCTGACGGACCAATCATCAGTACATTTGTTTTTACCAGATTCTCTTGCGGATTCAATATGCGAAGATAATGATTATACAGGACTGCACTTAATGTTTTTTTAGTTTCTTCCTGTCCTATGACATATTCGTCCAAATATTCTTTAATCTTTTGTGGTGAATACTCATCTATAAATTCTTTGCACAACTCCAAAAAACCTTCATTTGTTTCCTTGTCCTTTTCTTTCGCAGTCCTCTTCATATGAATATGATTGGAGCGATCCTGACGATATCTTACACGACATATACCGAGCTGTCCAAGATCCATTTCTTTTTCTGTATCATCTGTTTCCTGCAATATATCATATTCCAGGAAATCAAACATTTCCTCCACATCGTCATTGGTTATTTGGTCTTCCAGTTGACGTCCCTGAAAAAAAAGCAATTCTTTAGGATAATCATTGGCTGCCTTGCGAACAATGCCCCAGAACGGGGTCTTATAACCACGCTCACGATAGGTTGCCCCCAGAAGTTTCATAATGCTTGCAAGTGTTTGTTCTTGTTTCGGTCTTACAACATATAGATAGTAAATCACCAAAGACAGGTAATCAAAAACAGCTTTTGGATTCGAGAATTTTTTCCTCTTTGCCTGGTATTCGGTCATTCTTTCTTTTAAATACTGTGGAAAATCCTGTTGTGTGCATTGATCAAAGATTTTCTTCATTCCACTCTCCCGTGCGTTCATCCGCTTCTTCAAAAATGGGTAGTTTCCCTTCTAAAATCACTTCTCTATCAACAATGACGTGACCGCCTTTAGACCTCTGTGGGGCACAGAACAAAGCATCTCTTAATGCTTTTCGCACAATCGGCTGTAACGCTCTTGCACCAATTGGCTCCTTCAAAGCAAGGTCAGCAATAGCCTCTAATGCATCCTCTGTAAATTCCAGATCTGCTCCACAGGATAGTTGAAACTCCTTCTCATATCTGCAAATAATACTTTCCCTGGGCTCTGTCAGTATGCGAATCATATCTTTTCTCTGTAGTCTTTCAAGAACTGCAATCGCACTTATTCTTCCGGCCAATTCGCGTTTCATTCCATAAGCCATAAGAACCTCATGGCTAATGTTTTCCCGCACAAAATCTAAATCCATTTCTTTCTCAAGCGGAGATAAAAATCCAATATTGCCTGCAATTTGTTTTCTTCGTTTTTGATCGTTTCGGATATACTCCTCAATTCCTTGGAATGCTCCTGCAAGAATGAAAAGCATATGTGAAGTGTTTAAAACAAGATTCTGTCCATTAACTTTCAGTTCTACATCGCTGCCTTCCAGCATAGTAAGTAATTGAGATTGGACATCGTCATGCATATTGATTCCCTTCTCAGAAATAGCAGGAAGAAGCAGCTTATCAAATTCATCCATAAAAATAATACCGTTTTCAGCTAATGCTTTCTTTCGTCCCGCCTGTTCCCAGAGTGAGATTAAAATATCCTCTTTATGTCTCCCCCTGTATTGTGAGGCCCCAAGTGAAGAAACATCAGTAAATATCATTGGATAATCTGTAATTTCCTGAATTCTTCGCATAATTTCTGTTTTTCCGCACCCGGACGGTCCAATTAGTAAGACAACATTTGATGCGAACTTAATATCTGGATGTTTCACTCTCTTATCGTGTCCATAAACAGCTAAACTGATTGCCTTTTTAGCCACCTCTTGACCGATTACATGCTCATCTAAATATGCTTTGATCTGCGCCGGTTTACTGGCACCCTTATGTTCGTCATAATCCTTTTTATTTTCCTCCAGGAATAAAGAACGTATTATCTGAATTCTTCCAAGTATTCTCTTTTCATTATCATTTCTTGTTTTGTCCGCAGCACTACGTAATAAATCCGCTTCTAAAAAATTCAAGATAAATGTCGCCCGCTCTCCAAAAACGGAACAGTCAAACATCAAATCTTCTTCCATCTTGTCTAATACGTCCAATAGGCTACGTTCTGTTGATGCGATTCTTGGATCCTCCAGTACTCTGTTATACAATACTTCAAGATATCCTATTGCATCAACATCCGTAACCCGTATTTCATCGCACACTAATACCAAACGGCTCAAAATATATTCTGAAACCGCACTCTTATTTCCTCTTTTCAGTTTTCCGTCCGACACTGCTTCTATCTGTTCCTTCTGTCGCTCCAACGCGGAAAAAATGTGTACCATATTGCCTATTCCTCTTCTATTTACACTACAAAATAATATTCTTATTTTACCTTGTTTGGTGTGGTAGTGCAAGCGCATACTATAGAGTAATATTGAATACGCTACAGTTTGATATTCATTATTGCTTTAATATGTTCGGAAATGGTTCTATCCGGTACATGAATTAGAATTTCCTTATTTTTCTGCATTTTTACAAACCACCTGGGAATGGTAATCTGAATCTGGTTCGTATCACACTTTAGCAGCATTTTTTTCGTGATATTAATCTGTAACACAGGTCCCTTCGAAGTAATTAGTTGTTTTCCAAGAAGGAGTTGCTTTCCACTTATCTGATAAGACCAAATTGAGGCCATCGCAAAAAAGTACAGCCAAGCCCATACGCATCCCCATATTGCAACAAGACTACCAATTGTAATCGTTGTTACTTTTATAACATTTTTTAGCAAGGTATGAGATTCTGCCAATGTTTCCTGATTCATCTGCGGTGATACCGGTGACAGCAATAGTGGAATCTCATTTGCTGATATCTCTTCTCTTATGTTATTCTGAGGTATTGACTCTATAATAATAGGTTCTTCTATTTCATCCTGCTGCGTCTCATTTGTCGTTTCCGGCAGATTTTCTGAGTAATCATTTTGTTCATTAGCTTCTATACTAACAGTAGTGTTATCAGTGGTATTCACACTAATATCTTCCATTTCCATTGTTACTGCGTCTTCACTAATTGTAGTCTCTTGTGGAACACTAGAAGCAACAACATCTGCGACCTGCGATTCTTCTATGTGAGTTTCACACTCTATAGTATGACTGATTATCGGCACCCATTGATCAACCAATGTCAGTTCCCCTTCCAAATCCCACTTCCAAAGATTCGTAGGTTGACCTTCAGAATCAAAAATTTGCTCATTTCCAATATAATATCCCTGAAAAGAAAATCCCTGCCGATTCTCCGGACATGTAATAGATTGATATTCCTCACCAAAAATGACTTCCTGTGATTCATCTAACATGCCGTCTTCATCAAGATCTTCTCCATAATAAATCAGGTAATGTCTTGGTTTCCATGCGGATTCTAAGTACACCTCACTTTCTTCCCAGTCTGCAAATGTCCCATTTACTGCAGAACCATCCGCATTATTAATCAACTGTTCCTTATAATAGTATCCGCAAAAATCATAACCACTGCGTGTCGGCGGTAACACATTGCCTACCGCATCTCCATAACGTATGATTGACTCTGAAACAGATACTTCATTAACCATATAATGAATATTTATGGGAATAGATAACTCCGTATAGTCAATCGCCGCCTGATGCCATGCTTCTTCTTTGGCATCATACCATTCTATTGTTGCTGTATAAACTCCATTCACCGGCACAATAATCCAAGAGGCATTCTCGTCTGACTGTGTTATTCCACGATTCCAGGTGATTGAATACTCTGTTAATTGAGCAGAAGCATCAAGTAATACTGCTTCTAATACTATCCCTGCATCTGTTTCTTTTCGTGTTACGCTAAAATGTCCCATCAGATTCTCTGTACAGATACATGATGCAGCATAGTCTCCTTCATGGATTCCAAGCATCTCATTACATACCCAGCTATTATGGATAGAGGATAGCGTTACTCCATTGACTACCTGGTTGCTATATGCATTAGAACAAGAATAAACTGTAGCCATTACATATGGTTCAAAATAGGTACCCCAGTGACCACCACAGGGAACCCATACTCTTTCATAACACTTTTCTCCTGAATGTTGATGAAGCAAATCAATTTCAACCGTCTCTGGCGATTGTACCAGTTCTGAAGCATCAGCTATTATTGGGCATAGTAACACTCTACCCTGTAGGAACAATAGAATTCCTACCAGAAAAAAAATCCACTTTCTTATTTTCATACTTAACCTCCATGCTGCGACTAATTTTGTAGAGTGCCTAAGGCTTGAGCCATGCGCAGTCTGTGGCTCTGACTCTAATATTCTGTCCGGAGGTTTTCTAACAGTTTCCTTTTGTTCTTTTTAAATTGTGTTGCTTTGTGTTGCTTTGTGTTGCTTTATGTTGCTTTGTGTTGCTTTTTGTTCTATTTGTGATACATTTACTATAACACCGTGTTTTTGAAATGTCTATAGATTTTTCTACCTTCATTTGATATACTTATTATCAATAATATATTTCTTTGTTCATGCAAAGAAAGGGAAAGCAGGTACAGATATGAGTAAAAAGAAAGTAGTTGTTTCTCTTGGCCATGAAGCTTTAGGATATACAATTCTTGAGCAACGTGATGCAGTTCAGGATACTGCAAAAGCATTGGCCAAACTTGTAGAAAATGATTATCAGCTGACAATTACACATTCCAATGGGCCGCAGGTCAGTATGATTCACAAAGCCATGACCGAGCTTCGTCGTATTTATATCGATTATACACCGGCTCCAATGTGCGTATGTTCTGCAATGAGTCAAGGATATATAGGTTATGATATTCAGAATGCCTTACGTTCTGAATTACTAAGTCGCGGAATAGCAACTCCGGTAAGTACCATTTTGACCCAGGTTACTGTTGATCCTTATGACGAGGCTTTCTATGATCCTCAAAAAGTGATTGGACGTTATATGTCTAAGGAGGATGCCGAGATTGAAATCAAAAAGGGCAATTACGTTACTGAAGTACCTGAAAAAGGATTCCGAAGAGTAGTTGCTGCACCACATCCTCTTAACATTGTTGAGATTGATGCCATTCGTGCACTTTCTGATGCCGAACAAATTGTTATTGCCTGTGGCGGTGGTGGAATTCCCGTTATCGAGCAGAACCATATTCTAAAAGGTGCCTCTGCCGTTATTGAAAAAGATAGCATTGCCGGTAAGCTTGCAGCTGATCTTATGGCTGACCAGCTGATTATTTTTACCAGTGTTGACTTTGTTTATTCCGGTTTCAATACAGATCAGGCTCAACCGATCGCAGAGATGACGGTTGATTGTGCCAAAAAGATGATTGCTGAGAATGAATTTGCCGCAACCAATATGTTGCCTAAGATTGAAGCAGCTATCGCTTATTTAGAATCAGTTCCCTCCGGCAGCGTTCTTATTACTTCACTAAAGAATATAGATGATGTAATAAAGGGTAAAGTCGGAACACTCATTACCAAATAACGATTGTCTGATAGATCACTTGTCCTAATAAACTAATGAAAGAGAAAATCAAATGATTTTCTCTTTTTTTATTACATCATTATTGAATTGTTTTGATTATATTAAGTCATACTAATTGCACGCTGTTGGATTTTTTTGTATCCAATTTATGTTACCCATTCGGTAATTTGGTACTATCTCTTTAAAAGTTACGGAAAATGACTTTGTATTTATCCTAATTTACTTGTGATAATGAAAAATGTAAACGATACGTTATAAACATCTTTTTTTCAAATTGACTTTTCAGGTCATGAATTTCTTCCTTGTCTTTTCTGCATCTCTTGCAGTTTATATTTATTTTATATTTAAACGATATATTGTGTAATAATGTTTAAATAATGAAATACTATCCATTTCACTATTCAGAGATACAATTCTTGATTTTGTTCGTAAAAGCTGCTCTGATTCTAAGCCTATTATTCTATTCATTAACATAATATCTCAAATACTCAAAAAATGCAATCTTATGTCAATTAAATTGGTTAACATAAAATGCATTGTCTAATCTAAGTTAGAGGTTTACATAATATAACCTTTTGCAATTTAATTTACATAATACTAATTCCGGCAATTCTCTGAAATACCCTTGCAAGGTCAAATGTTCCATAGCCAAACTCTCGATTAGGATATGTGATTCCCGGATCACGATTACAACCGCGAATAATGTAATTCTTGATTTCGTTGCTGTCTATCATGGGATCATTTCCGTCTGTAACTGCCCATTGAAGCATTTGCGCAATTGCACCTGCGACAATTGTTCCAGATAATTCAGTACCGTTCTCACTTCCTCCTGGTGTAGATACTTCCACTGCCGGTGCAGCAAAATCCGGCTTTACTCTTCCTTCTGTTGTATATCCTCTGGAGGAAGCAATATAGAAGCTGCCACTATAACTATCATACCCAGAGACTGTGATTAATCCACGAATAGCTGACGGAGGTGTCAGTGTTACATAAGGTGATGGACGCACAAACGAAACCTGACTATTCAGGAAATTTTGTATAGGGAGCCATAAATGGAATCTTGTTATGACACTTGTGTCAGTAGGAATGACACTAATGTTCCACAACCCTTCAATGGGACGATAGAACCTAAGATATGCTGATTGCCATCCAGAATATTCGTCCGAAAGTACATAGTTAACCATTAGTTGACTTTCTCCATATACAAAACTATATATTGCATTTCTGCCATTCCTGTCATTTATAATCCCGGTGCTTTCCCCGGCTGGTGAACGAATCACGAGATCATAGACTGCCGGTGCCTGTGCCCAAAACTCCATGAAAAATCCATCATTTCCTTCCGAAACATTAATCTCTACATTCTGAGCGTCTCCATTTCCAATTAGATTAGTACCTTCATAATGATGTCCCGTGTTCCCCTCATTTCCTGCTCCGCATACCATAGCAAAGTTTCTGATTGCACTGATCTCAGCAATAAAGTTCCCCAGTGAAGCAGTTCCTTCATGATTACCAAAGCTACTCCCCAATCCCATAAACACTACCACCGGCCTTATTCCAGTTCGGACAAAACTTCTGACATACAACAGCGCAGTCATAATATCGCTTTCTTCGTAGCATGGCACCTGCTGCGGGATTAAATACAGATCTCTAAAGTAATTTTTGGCCTGTTTGAGCTTTACAACAACAAGATTGGCATCAGGTGCCGGACTGGTAAACATAATATTGTCCTTTAATCCGTTCCCAACAGCAACAGCAGACAGTTTTGTCCCATGACCAATTTTATCAATCGTGTTAACATAATCTAGTTGATTATCATACAAAAAAGAGTCGTTAATCTGTAAATCGGTATATTCAGTACCATAAAAAAAGTGGGAAGGAGGAGAACCGTTCTGATTCGTTTGGTCCCAAATAGCGAGGATTCTGGTAGTACCATCCGGATTGCGAAACAGTGGACTTTGATAGTCTATGCCAGTGTCAATTATTGCATAAATTGTACCGGTTCCAGTCAATCGAAGTGGTGGATTCTGTACCGCAAAAATACCGGAATTGCTTAGCGGAAGCGGATTAAACTGCGTAGCTGGTTGACTTGTTTCCAAGCCTCCTCCTGTTAACCCATAACATTTTGGAAGTCTGGAATACATTTCTGCTGTTGGAAACTGATCACGAATTTCTTCACGACTTACATAAAATAAGCTTACATTGTTTGTCAATTTCTGTTCACAATAGTTGTTATAGCGTACATTCTCGTCATCTCTAATAAGTGATTCCTCTATCAAATCCAGATAGTCTTCAGATAAAATTTTTTCTTTACAAGACAAAAAAACACATCCAATGACTTTATCCTATTCTATGTCATCAGATGTATTTTGTGTCTCTTTTCTCTATATGAATTAATTCTTACATTATTGCTCAGTTCTCTCGCAGTTCAATCAGCGGACCACCTTTTCCTTCTAAATACTCTTTTGTAATGGTTACCTGGCCAATATTGTCGTCCTTCGGGATTTCGTACATAATATCCAGCATGAAATCATCGATAATTGAGCGAAGTGCTCTGGCTCCCATTTCCTTTTTCATCGCCTTTTGTGCAATTGTTGTTAAAGCTTCATCCGTAAATTTCAGGTTCACTGCATCTAATTCTAACAGCTTCTGGTATTGCTTCAATATAGCATTCTTCGGTTCCTTCAGAATCTTTACAAGCATCTCTTCATCAAGTCCCTCTAATGCAAATACCATCGGCAAACGTCCAACGAACTCAGGAATCATTCCAAACTTCCTGATATCCTGCGTCTCTACTTTCTGTAAAACGTTCTTCTCTTTGTTCAATCCTGATTTAAGTTCCGCGTTAAACCCTATGGATGTTTGTTTTTTTACTCGATCTATAATGTTCTCTTCAAGTCCCGGGAATGCTCCACCACAAATGAATAGTATATTCTTAGTGTTCACTGTAGTTGTTGGAACCATCGCATTCTTGGATGAAGCGCCAACAGGGACCTCGATATCAGCCCCTTCTAATAGTTTCAACATTCCCTGCTGAACTGATTCGCCACTCACATCGCGTGAATTCGTATTCTGTTTCTTTGCGATCTTATCAATTTCATCAATGAAAATAATTCCCTGTTCGGCTTTATCTACATCATTATCAGCTGCTGTCAGAAGCTTGCTGACAACACTTTCGATGTCATCTCCAATATATCCGGCTTCTGTCAGGCTTGTTGCATCTGTAATCGCCAAGGGCACATCTAATAGCTTTGCCAGTGTTTTTACAAGATAAGTCTTGCCACAGCCAGTCGGTCCAATCATCAGCATATTGGATTTCTCAATATCAATATCATCCATCGTATCTGTTGCAACTCGTTTATAGTGATTATAAACAGCAACAGACATTACTTTCTTGGCATGTTCCTGACCAACTACATACTCATCCAACTGAGCTTTAATTTTATGCGGTGCCGGTATATCCTTCAAATCAATTAACGGCTTTCTTTCACCCTTTTCCCGTTTTTTCACCTTTTGCCGTCCACCAAGTCCCAATTCTCCCTGCAAATCAGCAAAATTAATAAAGCTGAATCTTGGAATCTGCCCTTTGGCTTGTCCGGGCTTTTGATTATCCGGTTGCTCGGGCAGAACCGGATTCGTCTTTTCAGGTTCATCCGGTTCCGTCAGAGTAACAGTCGGTTCTTTCTTCTCATTCTCTTTCTGGTTTGTATCTTCTTGTCGAGCTGTATCTTCTTTCTGATTTACTTCTTCTTTCTGATTTACATCTTCTTTCTGATTTACATCCTCTTTGGGCATTTCCTTCGTTAAATCCATATTCTGATACATCGCAGCCAGCTGTTCATAGTTCATCTGACCGTTTGTTGTCAGTTTTCCGAACTCTTCATCCATCATTTTCGATATATTATCCATACAGCTCGCACAAACATAGAGATTGATTGGCAATCGTAACATTTTCCCCGCTGTACTTTCAGTTCTGTGGCACATACAGCAAACCTGTTCATATTCTCCGTCTTTGTTTTCATTATCGCCCATGCGTTATCCCTCACTTTTGTTTTCTTGTCCTGTCAGCGCACAGGCGCATCCTTTTTAAGAGTCAATCTTCTTAATGAAAAGAAATTTCACTCTTGTACTGTAACGTCACATCAACGCTCAGCTCTCGATATCGGTTTGCAGACACTCTGCTCACTCCAATCTCTACCGTGGTACCGCCTTCGTAAGTCGATAATAGCTGCTGTAACTCTTCCATTGAGAATACTTCTTCGCCGTTCACAGAAGTAATAAAATCCCCCTGCTTAATCCCTGCTTCAGCAGCAGCAGAATTCTGATATACATTAGCTACATAGACTCCATTCGGGTATCCATAATAAGCTCTTTCCTGCGGTGTTATTGTTGCACCGCTAATCCCCAAATATCCCTGTTCGTCCTCGCTTAGCGGAACTCTTGTTTCTCTTTGCACTAAATCTTCAATGATGGGTTCAGCCGCTGAAATAGGAATCGCATATCCCATTCCTTCTACAGTTGAACCACCTATTTTATTAGAGTTAATTCCAATCACTTCACCGCTAATATTGAGTAATGCACCTCCGGAATTCCCTGGATTGATTGCAGCATCAGTCTGGAGAAAGGTTCCACCCATACCATTCATATCAATCTCACGATTCATGGCACTGATAACACCGGTTGTTACGGACTGTCCATAACCCAAAGCATTACCAATCGCAATCACAGGTTCTCCTACTTTGAGACTATCTGAATCTCCAAGCTTCGCAACAGATATTGCGTTCAGTGTTGCATCATCAAGATCTGCAATATTTACAGCAATAACGGCCAGATCCATCGAGCTGTCTCTGCCTTTGACCACAGCGTCTGCTTCTGAATTATTGAAAAATGTTACTGTCAGTTCCTCTGCATTTTCTATAACATGATAATTCGTTGCTATCAGCAATTCCTGTTCATCTTCACCTATAATAATTCCCGATCCACTTTCCTGAGCCTGTGAATCATAGTAATACATAGAATACGTGTAGTTATTGGTAATTGAAACAATGGATGGCATTACCTGCTCTACCACCTCTGTTACATCTGTAACAACAGTGGTGGTGACATTACTTGCCTGAAGCATATTTGGCTTGTCTGATTCGGCTTCTGCAGCCGTGCTTTCACTGTTCTGTGTTTCCTGTTCATGCATAAATGCATTTCTTACATCGTAAACTGCATAAAAGGCCACCGCACTGCATACTCCAAAAATCAGCCCCAGAATACACATGAAACATATTTTCTTAAGAAATCCCGCCTGTCGCTTTGCTGATGGAGGGATACTCTCCTGTTTGTTGTACTGGTAAGCCTGTGCATGGTACTCTGGATGTTGATCCTGATACGTACCACCACTACGGTCTTCTGTACCGCCAATCACTACCGTTTGCCTGTTTTCTTCCATGCTAAAAGCCCTCTTTCCTAAAATATACTTCCAAACTTATTTGGATATTCCCATTCTAGGTCCGGACTGTGAAAATAGTGTGATAAAAACATGCTGATTTCGTTAAAATCTTCTGTCAATTTTTTCTATTCTACAGTAACTGATTTTGCAAGATTTCTAGGTTTATCCACGTCGCATCCTTTTCCAAGCGAAACATAGTAGGAAAATAACTGTAAAGGAATAATTGCAAGGCTATTGGTAAAATAAGCATTTGTCTTCGGAATATAAATGACATAATCTGCTTCCTTCTCAATTGCTTTATTATCTTCATTGGTAACTGCAAGAACGAAAGCTCCTCTTGCCTTTAATTCTAACATATTACTAATTGTCTTCTGATACAATGCCTCCTGCGTAGATACCGCTGCAACCAGCGTTTTATCTTCGATTAGAGAAATGGTTCCATGCTTTAATTCTCCAGCTGCATATGCCTCAGAATGAATGTATGAGATTTCTTTCAATTTCAATGATCCTTCCAGTGAAATTGCATAGTCAATTCCTCTTCCAATGAAAAATACATCCTTAGCGCCAATATAGCGATTAGCAAATTTCTGTATATGATTTTTGTTATTCAGTAATAATTCTACCTGATCCGGCAAAAGTTTAATATCACACAGAAGCTTCTGATACTCCTCTTTGGTCACTGTATTATTCACTCTGGCAAGTTTCATTGCCAGAAGATACAATGCAATCAGCTGAGCGCTATATGCTTTCGTCGTAGCCACTGCGATCTCCGGTCCGGCCCAAGTATACATCACCTTATCGGCTTCTCTGGCGATCGAACTTCCTACCACATTGACAATTCCCAATACCTTAAATCCACGAGCTTTTGACTCTCGCAATGCAGCCAGCGTATCTGCAGTCTCACCGGACTGACTGATTACAATGACCATAGATCCTTCCTCCAAAATCGGATTCCGATAACGGAACTCTGAAGCAAGATCCACTTCCACCGACACTCTTGCAAGTCCCTCGATTACATATTTTCCTGTAACACCTGCATGATAAGCAGAACCACATGCTACTATATGAAGTTTCTTAATCGCGCGTAATTCATCGTCAGTCATATCCAGTTCTTCTATGGTAATCTCGTCACCTCGAATCCTTGGATTATTCTGAGGCATCAGCGTCTCTTTGATTGCCTTTGGCTGCTCATACATCTCCTTTAACATGAAATGTTCATAACCGCATTTCTCAGCAGCATTGGCATCCCAGTCAATTAAAGTCGGTTCCTTATGTATTTCTTCTTCATCTATTGTGTAGAAATGCATATGGTCCTCACGAAGTCGTACAACCTCCTGGTTCTCAACAAAATACACTTTTCTGGTATATTTTAAGATAGCCGGCACGTCTGATGCGATGAAACATCCATCTTCATTCTGTCCAACAATCAAGGGACTGTCTTTACGAACTGCAAACAACTGATCCGGCTGGTCAGCAAAAAGGACACCAAGTGCGTAAGAACCCTCTACTCTGTGCATAACCTTAGTGATTGCCTCAAGTGGATTCCCTTTATAATAATAATCCAGCATATGTGCCAGCACTTCCGTATCTGTCTGAGAGATAAATTCATACCCCTTTTTCATAAGATAATCCCGTAAATAGATATAGTTCTCAATAATACCGTTATGCACTACCGCAATCGTCTTTTCTTTGTTAAAATGCGGATGAGAGTTCACATCACTCGGTGCACCATGCGTTGCCCATCTGGTATGGCCAATTCCGGCTGTTCCAGGCATAGTCTCTCCGCCATGAGTCAATTCTTCTAATACCTTCAATCTGCCTACAGCCTTCTTGTAGTTAATTTGATGATCCTCTCCTGCGATTGCCATTCCCGCAGAATCATATCCTCTATACTCTAATTTGGCCAAGCCATCCAGAATAATTGGGGCTGCCTGTTCTTTTCCAATATAACCAACAATACCACACATCGTGTAATTCCTCCCTGTTTGTTATTTCTTGTTCCAACTGTCTTCCGCCTCAGAACGTCCATAGCCACTATTGCGGTCTACCTTTATGGAATCTTCATCATCCTTATACCAATAGTATGTGTTCAGTGTTAATCTCATAATCATTTTCTTAGGAAGCCATCGGTAATGCTTCCCCAGCTGATATCCCAGATACTTATAAGCGCTGGTCAGATACATCCCCGGAATTCTCTTACTCCGTCCACTTCGTTTGAGATATTCTGCAGTCTGCTCCACCATCTTCTTTCCTTCTGAACTGGACGAAATATTCTGAAATATTTCCGGATGTTTGGCCTGTGAGACTCCCAAATCAAAATTTCTCTTAAGCTGTTGAATGTTTGTATAATGATGTGCATGTTTTACACAGGCATCTGCAGTATATGCAATTGAGTATCCTGCCTGAATAGCCGTATAAGCATAAATCATGTCTTCATTAAATATCGTATGCTTTACAAAACCGCCAAGTTCATCATAAACTAAACGATCATAAGCCGCACATACATTTGAGCAAAAATATGTTTTGATTCCTAATTCAGCTTCATCCTTCTTTGATTTGATACAGGACCGATCCGGATAATTAAACTTTCTCGTAAACTTCTCAACCTCCGAGGAACGCTTTCTGGGTAGTTGTCTTGCATAGGACACCACGGCTTTTTGCTCCAGCAAAGGTTGCAGTAAGTTGGCTATCAGTTCTCGATTCGATGGAATTGCATCATCCGTCATACAAATAAAATAATCCGCATCCGATAACCCCACTCCAAATCGCCTTGTCATTCCATGATCGAATTCAAGCTTTGAAATATGGCGTATCACAAGATTGTGATAGTTTTCCAGAAAATTGATTCCATAAAAGAAATTATTAAAATACTTTTCTTCTGTATTGATTAAGATGATCCGATGAATTGGATAGGTTTGACGATTCAGCATCTGAATGATCTTCTTCAGTTTTTGAGTCGGTTTATAGGTTGGTATTATTACATCAACATTCTTCATTTCTTCCTCCAACCAAATGATACTACATTTGTTAAAAAGGGACCGAAGCCGGTCCCTTCAAGCATTTCATTTTTCACTCTATAAATATGGTGAAGTATCAGCGGCAATATGTTCACTACACTCATGAACAGTTGGTGTCGGATCATAGTTTTGTGTACCAAACAAAAACTCATGTAACATGGAAACATTGGTTACTAAATCTGTCGGAATGACGCAGCTTCCCTTTCCTCCAATTGTACCTGTTGCTCTGTAATCCGTAAACGGAAAGCCTTCTGATCCAACTACAGTATAATTACTTACATTTGTTGCAACACCCAGGATGGTATCTAAGTCAAAATTAGTTACGACGTTATCAAATGCATTGGTCGCAATTGTTGTCAATGTAGCAGCATTGGCTAGCTTGGCCTGCTCAGACATCTGTGTCAGTACGGTTCTCTGTCTCTCTGCTCGTCTGAAATCATCTCCTGCAGTATATCGGATACGGCAATATGCACAAGCCTGTAATCCGTCTAAGGTCTGCAGTCCTTCTGAACTGACTTTATTATAATTGGAGATGCCAAGATCCTCTGCGATACAATACTGATAATCATTTAAGTAACCAATCTCTGCACTGCTTATTTCAATCGGAACACCGCCCAAAGAATCAATTGTCTCTACTACTCCTCTGAAGCCTACCGTAACATAGTTTGTAATATTTAAGTCAAGGTTCATATTCAACATGGTAACAGCCTGTTCCGGTCCACCTGTAGCATATGCACCATTACATTTATTATAGCTGTCATTGCTAAGATTTAAATAGGTATCACGGAAAATACTGACAAGCTTAACATCTCCTGTATCGTTGTTAACACATGCTATAATAATGCTGTCTGAACGTGTATTTTTGTCCAGTGCACCTTCTCTGGAATCTACTCCAAATAATGCAACCTGCATATATCCGCCACCATTCTCGGTGGAATCATTAACCTCATCAAAGTAGTCCTGCGTTCCTTCATTGGCACTTACTTCAATATTTATTTTCTGCGTCTTTGTTCCCTGAAATACGGCCCATAAGAATACGCCTAAAATGCAAATAGCAAAAATTTCAATCGTCAGTATGATGAAAAAATTACGTTTTTTTCTTGCTTTCTTTTTTGAGGTTCTTCGTGGTGTTCCTTCACTCCTTTTAACAGGTCCATTTGCATTCTCTCTACTCATGTGTTTCTCCTTTAATTCATAGGCACATTTTTATGCCTTAGTATGCATTTTTATTGATAAATCCCTTGAACATAGTAAGGAATAGTATCTTTATATCAAACAACAGAGTCCAGTTCTCGATATAGTATAAGTCAAACTCTATTCGTTTTCTAATAGAAGTATTACCACGATATCCATTAATCTGTGCCCAACCGGTAATACCAGGCCGAACCTGATGTTTAATCATGTATCTTGGAATTTCTTCCCTGAACTGCTCTACGAACTGAGGCCGTTCCGGTCTTGGTCCAATCAGTGACATGTCGCCTCTTAAAACATTAAACATCTGCGGCAGTTCATCGAAACTGGTTCGTCTTAAGAACCGTCCTATTGGAGTTACTCTGGGATCGCCTTTTTTCGTCCAACCCAGTTTTTCGTCTTCTTCCTTTTGTTCCCTCATTGTACGGAATTTGTACATTTGAAACGATTTGTTATGAAGTCCGACCCTCTCCTGCGAGAAGATTACCTTACCGCCATCCGAAATCTTGATCAAAATGGCAGAAAACAACATCACCGGAGAAAACAGAATAATACAAAATACCGCTCCAAACAAATCCACTGTTCTCTTCAAAAATATATTTGCGGTATTGGTCAATGGTACATGCCGAATATTTATTACGGCAAGTCCTGTCAAATCTTCAATATATGGTCTGGACGGAATGACGCTGTTATAGTCCGGAATAAACTTAGTATGAACACCCGATTTCTCACAGATATTCACCAATTCTTCCAATCTGTCATAATCTTCCAATGCCAGTGAAATTCCAATCTCATCAATCTTATTTTCAGGTAAAATCACATGAATATTATCAATTCTTCCTAAAACTTTAACGCCTCGGTACATTGTGCCTGCCGGAATCTTATCATCCAAAATTCCACAAACCACATATCCCCATTGCGGATTCTCCATAATTCTGTTGATGTATTTCTCTGCAGCTCTTGAATATCCCACCAGGAGAATATACTTAATATTATAACCTTTTTTGCGTATTGTACGCAGAATCTTGCGAAGCCATTGTCTTACACAGATCTCAAAAATACTGGCTAATACAAAAAAGATAAATATCATGGACCTGGAGAAATCAATAATCTTAGCACTAAACAAAATTCCAAAAAACAATCCCAATCCAATGGTATTAGCCTTGATTATATTATATACTTCACGCTTGCTGCTGGAGTAACGTTTGGACATATATAATCCGCAGCAGTAATAAAGAACCAAATAGATAGGTACGATGAAATATAATGCGGTAAAATAAGTTTCCTGCGGCAGGACTCCAACGCCTACATCTGCCTCGTTGCGAAATACCACAAACTTGATATACCATGCCAGCAAATATGAAGCACCAATCACAAAGGCGTCCAGCAATACATGAATCTGATTTAAAACACGCTGGTTATCTCTTATCATGCCTAGCCTCCATACTACGACTGTTTTATGAGCCGCTTCAACGCACACTCAGATAACATTTTACAATACCACGGACTAAAAAACAACATTTTTATCCAATTACCCTACGTACCGTGTTTGTCAAAAGTTCTGCCTCAAGTATCAATAATCTGCCTAACCCAACCCGTTTAAAATCCATACGGTGTTTACGTCCTTCTTCTGTCCTGCACAATTCTATACCTTCCTTGATTCCACTAAGATAAGTATGCCCCATATGTTTTAAAATATAGAAAACTATCTTAAGCATAAACCCGATGATCAGGTGCGGCATATTCAGAACAATCTGCCATATCGGCATATTCTTATAAATCAGATAGATACTATTTCTTGCAGATAATCTTGCCTTGAAATCATTGTACCTTGATCCCGATGCTGCACTCCCTGCATGATAAACCAGTGCCTGTGGAGCAAATACATTAACATATCCCATCAAACGTGCTCGATAGCCAATATCAATATCCTCCAAATAAGCAAAATGATTTTCATCAAACATTCCCAGTTCTTCAAGCAGCTTCTTTCGATATATCGCAGCGCCTCCACAGGAAGCAAATATTCTGGCCTTCTTCATATAATTAATCGCCGGTCGATCCTTTGCCGGTGCAAATGCCCATCCAAGGGAGCAATAATAATCTCCACCGTCATCCATAATATCCGGATCTTTCAAAGAAACCATCTTGGCACCTACTGAAAAGATCTTTTCAGAACAATGAATTGCCTGATAGAGCTCCCTGACAAATGCTGCATCCACAACGGTGTCATTATTTAAGAGAATTACATAAGGACTCGATGCCATCTTAATTCCGTCATTCACAGATTTACAAAATCCCTGATTTGATTCATGCATCAGATATTTGGTCTGTGGAAATGCATCATTTTCCGGATACTTTTTCTTTGCCTCTTCTATGCTGTGATCTGTTGATGCATCATCTACAATAATGATTTCAAATGATCGAACATCCTGCTGTAACAAACTGTCCAAGCACTGATTCAGATAGGCTTCTCCGTTATAATTCGGAATAATAACACTTACTTTCGCCTTCATGAATCCTCCTCTCCGATCTGTAACATTGGATCATATAAGATAGCAATGTTCTTTGCACGTAGTTTATTGCAAAAAGAAATACTTTTTTTTCTAATTTTTCCTATTTCTTCATCAGACCATTCTTCTTTTCTGATAAAGGGATAGGAATAACCTGTTGTTTTCTCAAATAATGGAATTAAATCTTCTCGTATCTTCATGTTGCGAATATCGATTGCATCAACGCCCTGTTGCAGTACAGCCCGATGCATATACCCGCTAAAGCCTTTTCGAAGGCCTTCAAACAGACAGTTGCCACTCGCATCCATCGCTCCACCGCTGATGTAATTTCCATAATAAATCGGACCGCCTATCGCTCCAAGGTCCTTCCTAACATCAAAAACATTCTCTCCATATTCAACTCGGTAGAATCCAAGATGCTTCAAATGCGATACCTTTGCTGCATACCCTCGTGATAACAGATATGCTTCTACCGCTCTTCTGCCAGCTTCATAAGCATATTGCTTGGACTCAGGATTTTGTGCAGTGGATTCCTCATGACATCTCCAGTGATACAGTACTTTGGGAATATGATATATTCTCTCACTCCAGTCTTCCCCCTGGTATTTCTGTTCTGTCCAAAGCAACGTTCTAAGAATAAGATCATAGTCCTGTGCTCCATCATACTCCTTACGAAATCCAAGCTCCTTTATCGCGTCTTTTCGAAAAAACGACAAGTGACAGATATAGTTGTTCGTCATTATTAAATCTTGATTTAACTCATCTTTAATATTCGGTTCATAGAACTTCTCCAAATAAGCATTTGTTTTATCTTCATCTGAATAAATCAATACCGGCGAACCTGTTTTTTTTCGGCACTGCATAATCGCATCCATCACATGATACAAAGCATCCGGAGTTAGCAAATCATCATGATCCAGCAGTCCTACATAGTCGCCTGTAACATACTCTAATGCTGCATTGGAATTATCTGAGATTCCCCCATTGCTTTCAAGACGCACATAGCGGATACCCTCATATTGTTCCTGATAATCCTTTACAACTCTTTGAACCTGGTCAGACTTTGATGCATCAGCAATGATTAATTCAAATTTCTGATACGTCTGATCCATAACGGACAAAATCAAGTCCTGCATAAAAACAGGTTTTGTCTCATAGGCCGGTACAATAACAGACAAAAACAGCGGTCTTTCAAAGACATGTTTTCTCTGTGCTTCAAGCTCCTCATCTGTTGGTAATGCATATGCATACTTTTCCATTTTCCGATTAGACAGCCGTTCCTGTAATGCAAGAATCGTGTCTTTCATCCCGTTTTTCTTAAAGTAGTTTTTTGTTTTCTGAATGTTAGCCCTGGATAACAGCATGCACATTTCTCCGTTCTTATTATGCAAAAACCACATCCGGACCATATAGTCCGGATATGGTTTTCTATCTGTTTATTCTGTCATTTGATTACAGCTTCTCTTTTAATGCCTCTGTCAGTGCATTAACCTTTTCCTCTGCATCCTTTAAACTGTTTCCTTTTACTCCCATATAGAACTTAATCTTCGGTTCTGTTCCGGAAGGACGTGCACAACACCAGGAATCATTATCCAACTCGAAATACAGAACATTGGAGTTAGGAAGGCCTGTCTTAGTTTCTTCCTTTGTCTCCATATCAATCACCTTGTCTTGCTTGTAATCTCTTAACTTACGTACTTTCAAGTCGCCAAAGGCTTGTGGAGGATTCGCGCGCAACTGCTCCATCATCGTTGCAATTTCTTCGAGACCTTCCTTGCCCTTCTTTGTAATTGCATATTGCGTCTCTTTATAATAACCATATTTTTCATACAGTTCAATCATCATATCCCATAAAGTAATTCCCTGCTTCTTGCAATAAGCAGCCACTTCAGCCAGACACATCACAGCAACTACTGCATCCTTATCTCTTGCATGGGTTCCAGCCAGACATCCATAGGATTCTTCCAGACCAAATACATAATTATGACTTCCTGTCTGTTCGAAGAACTTAATCTGCTCTCCAATATACTTAAATCCGGTTAAGACATCAATTTCTTTCACCCCATAGGCTTTGGTAATAGCATGCGTCATATTCGTTGTAACGATCGTCGTTACAAGTGCAGGATTCGCCGGCATTGTAGCTGTAGCGATTCTCTCCCGCATAATATATTCAGCAAGCAGCATTCCTGACATATTGCCTGTAAACGGAATGTACTCCCCGGATTTGGAATCTAATGCATAAATGCCAAGGCGATCTGCATCCGGATCTGTTGCCATCACAACATCAGCACCTTTTTCTTTCGCCAGTTTAAGAGCTAAGGTAAATGCCTTAGGATCTTCCGGATTAGGGTAATCAAGCGTTGTGAAATCAGGATCCGGCATTTCCTGCTCCGGTACCACATACACATGCTTAAATCCCAACTCACTCAAGATTCTACGAACCGGGATATTTCCAGTTCCGTTGAACGGAGAATAAACAATCTTAATATCATCCGCAACTTCCTTAATGATATCAGGATGAATAATCTGTTTCTTCAACTCTACCATGTAAGCATCATCGATTTCATTGCCAAGTACGGTATATAAGCCCTGCTCCATAGCAGCTGCTTTTTCCATTGTTTTGACGGTATGATAATCTGTCACCGCCTTAACTTCTTCAATAATCTCCTGATCTTTCGGTGCCGTTACCTGTGCGCCATCTTCCCAATATGCTTTATATCCGTTGTATTCCGGAGGATTATGACTTGCCGTAATTACAATACCGGAGATACATCCAAGTTTTCTAAGAGCAAATGAGAGCATCGGCGTCGGGCGCAAAGACTCAAAAACATAAGCCTTAATTCCATTTGCAGCCAAGCATAATGCAGCTTCATCCGCAAATTCCGGTGACATTCTTCTGGAGTCATATGCAATTGCAACTCCTTTGTCACTACCACCCTGTTTTTGAATATAATTGGCAAGCCCCTGTGTTGCTTTCCTTACTGTATATATGTTCATGCGATTGGTTCCGGCTCCGATTACTCCACGCAGTCCTCCGGTTCCAAATTCCAGTTCCTTATAAAACCTGTCCTCTACTTCCTTATCATCATTTCTTATTGCTAACAGTTCTTCCTTTGTCTTCTGATCAAAATAGGAATCCTCTAACCAAAAATTAAAATCATCACGATAACTCATAGTATTAGTCCTTTCTCTTCATAATTATACACATTCTGTATTTTACTACACAGGTGTCACATTTTCAAGGAATAGTCACTTCGATCCAGAGAAAAGTTCACATTGTAAAATGGATCTCCGGCGTCAATAACCTGTCCCCACTTTTCCTTGAACAATGCACATTCCTTGTTGTATCTCTCTGCATTCTGTCCGGTCAAATCCATGCCTCTGGAGTTTGATTCATAATGGAAGAGCTCTGCAAATGGCGTGAAGATGTTCCAGTATCCCATTGCCCGCAGCTTGAGGCAGAAATCTACATCATTGAGTGCTACGGCAAGCTCCTCATCCAATCCCTGAACCTGTTCAAAAAGAGTCTTCTTAACCATCAGGCAGGCTCCTGTTACTGCGGAAACATCCTGTGCGTAGCAAAGCCTTCCCATATAACCAAGGTTCTCTTTATTCACCCTGTAATGTGAATGTCCTGCAGTTCTGTGTGCACCAAGTCCCAATACAATTCCTGCATGCTGAATGGTGTAATCCGGATAATACAATTTTGCTCCGACAGCTCCAACATCTGTTCTTTGTGCATACATCAGGAGTTCCTCCAGCCAATTGACTGTAATGACCTCTGTATCATTATTTAAGAACAGCAGATACTCTCCGCTTGCTGCATTAGCCCCATAATTATTGATTCTGGAGTAATTGAACTCTCCTTTATAGGTTAATACTGTAATTTGGGGATGTGCTTTCAGTTCCTCATAGTAAGCAAAGATCTTTGGTTCTGTACTGTTATTCTCTATAACCAGAATGTCGTATTCCGAATAGGTGGTCTTCTCCAGTATCGATGTAATGCATCTTCGCAGATCTGATTCATGATCCTTGTTGGGAATAATGATTGTAATATGGCTTTCCTTCTGTATTGGATATTTAATTCGAAAAATGGTCTCAAATGCTCTGGTCGATTCAATTTCAAAATATTGATAACCTTTATTGCGAAGATAATCTCCTACTGCACCTTTCGCTGCATCAATCGCATAGGATTTAGCCTGAATATTCCCTGCCACACTTCCCTTATGCGATCTCCAATAATAGAGCAGTCTTGGGATATGAACAATATGTTTTGCACGAGCAGTCAGACGCAGAATCATATCATGGTCCTGGCTTCCATCAAATCTGGAGCGGAATAGCTGCGTAGAATCCAGTAATTCTCTTGAAAAAACAGAGAAATGACAGATATAGTTATTCGCACACAGATTATCCGGAGAATAATCCGGTTTGAAATGCAGTGCAATCATATCATCAATGGAATTACCATGGAATGTACATTCATCACAATAGATAAAATCTGCATCTTTCTCACAAATTGCTTCCATATAGTAAAACAGGACTGAAGGATGCAGAATATCATCATGATCAAACAGCGCAATATAATTGCCGTCTGCCATCGCCAGACAGGCATTGGTATTGCCTGAAATTCCAAGATTCTTCTTAAGCCTTTCATACTTGATCCGTGCATCCTTCTGATAGTACTCTGCACAGATTCTGCCAACCTGTTCGTGATCACTATCCGATCCATCCGCCAGGCAGAGCTGCCATTTCTCATAGGTCTGCGCCTGAACCGATTCAATCATATCCCGTAAGAATTTCTCCGGAGTATTATAGAGCGGTACTAAAATAGAAAAGGTAATCTCCTTTTCAAATTTTGTTTCACGTTGTATTTTTGCAGTCTCCTGTGATGGAAAGCTTGCCGTTCCATGTTGTTTTCTGGCTTTTCGTTCGATACTCTTAGAATCCAGTTTGCGAAGAACACCACGAAATCCACCTAAGTTTCTTACACGACGCCATTGTCTTAAAAAGAAGTGAATGATTACCCGTACAGGTTTTGTCGCTTTCCACAACGGATTTTTTTTAATTCGTTTGATCTGTCCGTCCTTATCAGCAACCTGTGCCATAGCATCTGCCAGTCTTCCGGAGAGAATAAGATTTTTATACTTCTCTTTTTCATATGCATCCTTGTAAAACTGTAGATCGTCTTCCTGAAGCATTTCCTTGTTTTCTTCCATATTCACTTACAATACCTCTCTAAATCTCTATTGTCCTATCCAGATATTTTACCATTCGTCTGCCATTACAACGATCTGTCATCATAATCCCTAATTCGTACGTTCCTTTTGGAAGTTCTCCACTTTGTATTCTTGCAACAAAACCACATAATTCGTAGTATTCCTGTTTCAAAAATACTGTTTTGGTGTCAGGCCGCTCTTTTGCAAATACACTTACAGTATAACACTGTGTCGAGGCATCCTTCAACAAAAGGACACGTTCTTTCCGATAGTTGGGTTCCCTTGTATAGCCCATCCATCCCTCTATCTCTGTATATGTGTCCTCTCCTTTTAGGAAGTCCAGACATTTTTTCTCAATGCGGTCGATATGATACAGGACATCTTGTCCTCTATGCAGGAGATGTCGCCATCGTTTCTCACGGCTCTCCTTCGGACATTGAATGATACCAACTGATGACATCAGATCCTGTTTCTCATAATCATACTGATATTCAATATGAAAGTCTGTATCCAGGCGATTCTGCACCAGATGTGTGCTGTAGAACGGGTCTTTGCCATATAGATCCGGATGTCTCTGATATAAAAGTCTCCGTTCCTGAATCAGTCGTTCCTTTTTCTCTTCATTTTCATCGGTTCCTCTGCTCACAGATTCATGATGATACAGTGTAACATCATTTCTGACAACATTATACCACCCCTGCTCCCATAAAGAGAAACAAAGGTCCACATCATTATAGGCAACAGGAAGTTCCTCTGCAAATCCTCCTACCGCTTCAAATTTCTGTTTGTCAACAGCAAGACAGGCTCCCGTAACTGCAATAACATTATAATCTGCCAGATTTCTGGCATGGTAGATGGAACCTTCGTCTGGCATACCACCCATTTTATGAGCGGGACCAACCAGCATATTCGTTATGCCCGCATGCTGAATCGTTTTACTATTTGGATAATATAATTTGGCACCTACTGCACCGGCATGCGGCAATAACGCCTGCCCGGCCATAATCTCCATCCATTCCGGTATCATTATTTCAATATCGTCATTGAGAAATAACAAAATCCGCCCCCAGGAAGCCCTTGCGCCGGCATTACACATTGCTGAGAAGTTAAAGTTTCGTTCCTCATACAAGTAAATCGCATGATACTTCTTAAGCATCTCTTGAATCTTTTCTTTATTTTCATCCGTGCTTCCATTATCCACAACAATAATTTCATAATTGCGATATGCAGTCTTTTCATTAATCGACTGAATACATTGTAGCAGCAATTCCGGATGATCCTTCGACGGAATAATCACAGATACCTTTTCTTCTATCCGGTTCTTTTTCTGGACACTCTCTACCGAATGTCTTATATTCTCCGTTGGTTTCAAACCAACGTAGTGAAATAAAATCTGATTAATATGGCCAGCAATCATACCCTTAGGTGCCAAAAGATTACGGATCAATGTCTCAACAGGAAGATTCTCTGTCATTTTCTTCATTTCTGTCAAAAACAGTCCTTTACGTATTGCCATGATATGCCCAAAGTAGAAAAAAGACCGTAAAGTATCCGGTGACCATTCCGGTTTAAACCATGGATTGCATCGTTTGCCATCTACAATCTCATCTTCATCCGCATAGACAACATCCATCTTTTGATGCGTTTCAAAAAATTCCTTTACTGCTCTTTTTGCAAAGGAAGCAATCTCACCATTCTGGGATATCAGAACAACAAAATCTCCATCCGTTTCTTCTTCGGATAGCTTTTGAATGATC
Organism: Bacillota bacterium; assembly: GCA_029558315.1. Lineage (GTDB taxonomy): Bacteria > Bacillota > Clostridia > Lachnospirales > Lachnospiraceae > NK4A136. The sequence goes on along the minus strand of JAKQFQ010000472.1, from coordinate 35,954 downwards.
TGCTCCTGTTCTATAAATAATTTTTCATAGCAAAAAACATGGCATCGGGGTTCCTCTTCTTCTACATTCTTCTCTTCATTCAGAAGAATCCATTGTTCGTAGGGATGTTGCTGCCGTTCACATTCTTGCCAATATGCAATTTTTAATTCTTCTTTTCGTACCGACATACATCACTCCACCAACAATCGTTCTTGTGCCCGGTTTTGCAAAACCTGTCTTGAGAAGATACATTTCGCTTCCATCCAGATTTCATAAGTTCCCTTTTGTAACATTCCTTCGGGTATTCTGACGGCAAATCCGGACAACTCTATATGCACCTGATCATGATGCGTCCTGATCGCATCCGGACGGTAACGCCGAACAGCCATAACATCATAACAATTGTGTTCATTTTTCAGGATCATCCTGTATTTATAGTCACTGCTGTCCAACCCTCTTACATGCGCATGCAGGTCAATCAGATAGCATTTCCTGTCTCCTCTTGGAACAAATTGCTCGCGCTGTGCTGTATCCACATGAATAATCAGCGTTTCATTAATCATCGACTTCTGAAGAACAACATCTATTTTCTCAATTCGCCGGCATGGTTTCAGATTCCGATTCTCATACGGAAGGCAGCATTCATATTTCTCGCTGACACCGGTCAGACCGTGACTGTAAAAGGGATCATAATCATAATAGCCCGGATTACGGGTATAGAGTATTTCCCCCTCCTTCTTTAATCGGAGACGTTTACTTTCATCGGCACGATCGTCTCCACGCGATAACGATTCATGATGATACAACACAACATCATTACGAATCACATTATAATAACCTGCCTGATGCAGTTGAAAGCAAAAATCCACATCGTTATACGCAACAGCAAGTTCCTCCGTAAATCCACCAATCTGCTTGTATTTGTCCTTTTGAACCATCAGGCAGGCTGCGGTCACACCAATCACATCACGAACCCCTCTGTTTCTTCCATGATCATAGCACTCAGCATCTGACATTTTAAGAAGCTTATGCGCCGGTCCCTGATACATATTCGTAATTCCAACATGCTGGATAAGATCTGTCTGTGGGAAAAGAAGCTTCGCTCCAACCGAGCCAATATGCTCTAAAGAAGCCATTCCAGCCATTCTTTCAAGCCAGTCAGGAATCAGAATCTCCACATCATCATTAAGAAACAAAAAGAGTTCTCCCTTCGCTTCTTTAGCCGCCTTGTTACACATCGTTGAAAAATTAAAATCCATAGGAACATAGAGATATCTGAAATGATACTGTTTGGCAAGTTGTTCATAACACTGCTTCTGTTCTGCGGCACTTCCGTTGTCAATCACAATAATTTCCAGCTTTTTGTATGACGTTTTATCTCTCAGGCTTTTGACACATCTCTCTAACACCCGTGGATGATCTTTGGACGGAATCAGAATGCTGATTGTTGCATCCACAACTTCATAGAATGGATATACAATTCCATCCTTTTCCTTGCTCATCCTGACATTTTTCCCAAGGCTTAACAAATATTGCTGTTTCAAAGCAATATAATTCTCCCCACATCCCGGCATTGACGTATTCTGTTTTGCATGAAATAGAATCTGTTCACAAAGCAGAGGTTTTTTTCTATTGCAAAGCTGTAACAGCAGTGCATATACACAGGCCAATCCGCTTTCCTCTAAGGGCCATAACACTTGTTCAAGGGCACTTCTTCTGACAGCTACCATACCGCCAAAATAGAAGTAAGATAAAAAAGTATCCGGCGACCATTCCGGTTTAAACCACGGTGTATGTCTGGATCCATTTTCCTCCATACAGTCTTCATTGGTATAAAGAACATCACAGTTCTTCTCTTCAAAGAACTCTTTTACAACCGCAAATGTCTCCGTTTCCAGCCAGCCCTGCGGTGCTGCAAAGAGGATATATGGCGCAAGGCTGCCCTGCAGACAATCCTTTCCGGTACACTTAGTATATGGAATCAACAGAACCTCCTCATATACTGTGGGTTCCTCCGGCACTTTCTCTATTGTATGATGCCCGCGAAGTTTACTTTCTGCAGCAATATAGGCAGAATAGGAATCCTTTTGAAGCGATACGGACTCTTCATACTTTTTTAGGTTCTTCTTATGAATATGTTCCTGAATCCGCTGTTTGATATTAATTCCCATCTTTCCACTCCTATCGTCCAAATAATTTTCTGGGCTTTTCCATCGCAATCAGTGGTGCTAATTTGTCCGGCAGTCTGACAACGCTATATTCTACCGATAGGACTGTAGTTTTACCGTAATCAAGCGGCAATGTAAAATTGGGATCATTGTCACGAAACAGAAACGTATTTGAAGCAATAATACTTCCATTAGACCTTATTCTTTCCAAAGCAACTGTACTTTGCTTGTCCTGAATCTTTAGGGTGACATCATGCAATGTCACAAGGCAGGGAAACATTGCCGGATCCATGCGTAGCTGCTTTACCTGATTGGGAACCGGGATTTCTAATCGATAGCGTTTAGGAGCATTCTCCGTCTCCGCAAGCTGTTCTGGTGTATAAAAATCCGACTGTTCTTCTCGAAATCCATGTCCATCGTCCACATAGATTTGCATTCGCTCCAATGCCTGCTCATTTTGATAAATCGCAACAGCATCCCTAAGCGGAAGGACTTCCTCATGAAGCAGATCTCGAAGCTGGCTTAAGGATTTACGCTCTCCCGTCACCAGGCGCTGGAAGTTCAGTTCCTTCTTTCTCAGTTCTTCCATGGATAAATGCTCAATCTTCATAATTTTATATGTTAAATCAAGATTTAATTTCTCTCGTTTCCCCTTTCCAAGCATATAACAGAATAAAGCTCTTTGTGCAATCTCTTCCGGTTGGATTGTTCTTTCATAGGTCCACTCATAATCAATTATCTGCCAGGAATTCTCTGTAATCAAAAGATTTGGGAAAATCAAATCATAGTCTGTCGCCGGATAGTCTTTATTATAATTCAAATAAGACATATACTTTTCCAGAAGCTGCTCCAGCTGTTTCGTATCCTCCCGTTCCAGACATTCATCCAGTAATTCTTCCAGGGTTTTCCCTGATAAATATGGGAAAACAAGTCCATCTTCCTTAGGCTCACATTCACAGACTACCAGATCCGACTGGCTGTATTTGTCACTAAGCAGTTCTTTGGCATGCAGTATCTGTTCCATATGTCCCTTGGCGGCTGGATTCATTGGATGTTTCTCCACATGCCAGTTGCCAGATTTCTCTTTCACAATATCCGTTCGAATCGCATACTCTGCTGCTCTGTCATTGGAATATTTCGAATAAACGGTTGCCTCTGCCTGACCAATCAAAAGGAAATAGGAATTCGAGAACATGGGAAATGCTTCTTCTCTGATAATTCCATCAAAAGCAGGTTTCTCATCAAAGAGCAAAAGTCTGGAGCGGTCAAAATTACGCAGATTACTCGTCAATTCCCCAAGACGTGGCAAGCGTTCATCTGAAAACAAAGTTGTCATAAACTTATAATCCGGATAGGGATAGTAAAAGGAATAATCTTCAATCTGACATGCTTTTAAGATTTTCTCCAGTCCACCTCTGGAAAATGTTCTGACAACTCCTTTATTGGGATAATCTTCTATTCCGGTAAAGTACTCACCAAGATGATCCTCCCTGCAGCCCGCAAAATATTTCAGTCCAAACTTATTCTCGATTGCAATTGCTACTTTTCCATCCGCCTTACAGTGTTTCTTAACAATGTGAAGAAATTCCTCATAAGGACGTTCTGTGTTGATATAGGCCTGTGCATACTCAAATACACCAATTAAAAAAATGTAATCATAGTCGTTTTCCAGAGATGGTTCGATATCTTGAAAATTACCGACTTTTATGGTCACATTCTCCAATTCCTTATGGCGGTATGCATTGATACTGCTTCTCTTCTTGGAAAGATCAATACAGGTTACAGATTCGGCTTTTCTGGCAAGGGCACCGGTAATCGCTCCACATCCGGAACCAATCTCCAGAACCTTTGCATCCTTATTCAATGGCACCCAATCTACAATATTCTCTCTCAGTGGAGAAAGATGATACAGTATCGGCCAGCTCTTTCTCTCCTCTATTACTCTTCCATATTCAGATGGTTCGACTTCCTGGACGATGGAAAGAAGCTCATCTTCTACCGCTCCATCACAATAATAATCTTCTTCGGGATAATAGGTTAGATCCAGGGATACATTTCCTATCTTTTCGATCATAACAACCTCCATGCTTTGCCTGCTCTTTGGAGCATCAAATCGTTTTTACGGTAACTTTAGAATTCATATCATAATAACCAACCGTATTTTTATCCGAAATTACTGTTATATTCAGCACATCATATAATCTGTGATATACAGTAAAATCATCTTTTTCGTATCCTGTAACGCCGAAGGAAAGCAGGTATTCACCGCCCTGCAAATCCATTTTCTGCGTAAATACGATTTCCTTTTCCGTTCCTTTTTTGCAGCCCTCCAAAAAGGCTTTTTCAAACATTGTATTGGTTCCTGTAATCTCCGTTCCCTTCACATTCTTAAAGGTAAATGCAAAGATTGGTGCAGCAACATCCTTTAATATCTTAACCTTCAAATGAATCGAAAATTCTGATCCCTTTAGTATCGCATTGGATTTCTTTCCTTTGTCATCCTCAACATAATACTCTGTAATCACTGCCTTCTTAGAACCATATTCCAGGGTCTCAGGATTCTTACCATCCGAATTAGTCTCCTGATATCCCGGATCAGAGTGATCGCTGCCGTCTCTCATCGATTTACCGGCTGCTTCCATAATTGCAGGATCGTTCAGCAGATTATCTGACGCTTCCTCTTGATCCGACTGTTCCTCCTGATACTGTCCTACCAGAACCTGTTTATAGATATCAATCATCTTCTTTGGTGAACCTTCTCCAAGTTTCACGCCCTTGTTCAGAAGCACTACGCGATCACAATACCTGGCAATACTGGACAAATCATGACTCACAAACAAAATCGTCTTTCCCATCTGCTTAAACTCTTCAAATTTATGGTAACATTTGGCCTGAAAGAAGACGTCTCCAACAGAAAGTGCTTCATCTACGATTAGTATTTCCGGTTCAATGTTGATCGCTACAGCAAATGCAAGACGAACAAACATACCCGAAGAATAGGTCTTGACCGGCTGGTGAACAAATTCTCCAATATCCGCAAAGTCCAAAATATCCTGAAGTTTGGCTTTAATCTCTTTTTCCGAAAAACCAATCATGGTTCCATTAAGGAAAATATTTTCCAATCCTGTATATTCCATATTAAAACCGGCACCGAGTTCCAGCAATGCAGATATTCTTCCATTCACATTCACTTCACCACCGCTTGGATTCAATACCCCTGTAATAATCTTCAGAATGGTGGATTTACCTGATCCATTGGTACCAATAATACCAACCGTCTCTCCCTTTCTGATATCAATGTTCACATTGCGAAGAGCATAATGCTCTGTATGTCTTGATCTGCGCGTCAGATGAAGTGCCTCCCGCACACGGTCAGAAGACTTCTCATACAGGCGATATATTTTCGTCAAATCCTTAACTTCAATTGCTATATTCTCGTTCATTCTTCGCCTCCATACCTTACATTACATCTGCAAAATGTACCTTCAGACGTTTAAATATCAATGCGCCAACACCGAAGAATACAGCTGTCACGATCCAGAAATACATTGTGGAATAGAAATCCTGCCAAAACCATGTTTTCTCAAACATTGCACTACGATATCCATTCACTACATAATAGACCGGGTTAATCTTGAACAGAATCTGTAGAGGTTCCCACTCATTTTTTAACATGGAAATATCCCAAAGAATAGGAGTTGCCCACATTCCGACCTGCAAAAGTATATTGATAATCTGTGTCAGATCGCGGAAGAAAACAACAATTGCACACGTCGCATAGCTTAGTGCCAGAACAAAAACAAACATACAGAGACTATAGTACAGAATCTGTATCATGTACCAATCCATTTGATAACCATAGGCCACATACAGGATTAACATCACGACAGTAAAGAAAATATGAATAAACGTAGCCGCGATAATTTTGATAATGGGCAAAATACTAATTTTGAATACCACTTTCTTTACCAGATAGTTATATTCCAGAAGTGCCATAGTTCCCTGAACGACTGCTTCCGAAAAATAGAACCAGGGTACCAGTCCTGCAGTCAGCCACAGAACATATGGAGCCTCAATTCCACTCGCCAATAATTGCGATCGATTCTGAAAGACTACCTCAAACACAAAATAGTATAAGACAATTGTAACAACAGGTTGTACCATTGCCCATACCATTCCCATATAGGAGCCTGCATATCTTGTTTTAAAATCATTTTTTGCCAGTTTCCATATGAGTTTACGATTCTGATAAAGTTCCTGTGGAAGAATCATCAGCTTATCATATAGCGCAATAAAAATAATCAGTGCAATCAAAATAATCGCACACGCAATGCTTTTCTTAATCAGTTCTTCCGTTGGTTCTGCTAACGGATTTTCGTGGAATATGATTAATGCACTACCAATTAGTGCTACTATTAGTGCAATCGTAATCCCGATTGGTTTTGAAATCAGAGGTTTCACGTATTTCTCCTTATGCCTTTTTGCCGGCTTTATAGTCTGCAAAGGATTTCCATTGTGTATCCTTCTGTGAAATTGTCAACTCCATACCTTCCGGAATTGGCCACTTTACACCAATTTCCTCATCCTTATAAGATAAACCACCCTCATCATTAGGATGATAGAAATCTGTACATTTATAACAAAACTCAGCGTAATCAGACAGCACTAAAAAACCATGCGCAAATCCCTTGGGAATAAAGAACTGCTTCTTGTTTTGTGCCGATAAGGTAACACCATACCACTGTCCATAAGTCTTTGAATCCTCTCTAAGATCAACAGCAACATCAAACACTTCACCATTGACAACACGAACTAATTTATCCTGTGGGAAATTAATCTGAAAATGTAATCCACGAAGAACACCTTTCTTAGAAGCCGACTGGTTGTCCTGTACAAATACCTGATCAATCCCTGCTTCCTTAAAATCATTGTAATTGTAGGTTTCCATGAAATATCCTCTTTCATCTCCGAATACGCTTGGAGTGATGATTTTCAACCCTTCAATTTCACATGTCTCCACTGTAATCTTACCCATTTCTCTGTCTCCTTTTCATTCATTCATATAGCTTAAATTTAGATCAACTCTCGTTGTTATTCCATCTATGGATCCATTTGAGGTATATTGCCATAGATCTATATTACCCTGATATATTGGGCTTTCTCTGTACTCTGCATCCCATATTGCAAACTCTGTCAGTTCCTCATCATTTAAATGATTCTCGTACCAGTTACGACTTGCATATACGCCGGCATGATAGCCTGCATTTTCAAGAGTGGTACAAAATGCTGTGCAGATTTCTGTTCTTGTTGCCGCATCCAATCCATCTGCCCGTCCTGCACCTCCGGCACTTTCTGTATCAATAAATACAGGATAATCCAATTGATAGTCCGCACATAAGGTTGCAACCATCGATGCTTCCTCTACCGCTTCCACATTATTGATTGCCTGCGTAAAGAAGTATACACCAACCTCGATTCCTGCTGCCCTGGCCCCTTCAATATTCTGTTTGAAATAGGGATCTTCTACCAGGCATCCTGTACTGGAACCTCGATAGCCACATCGTATGATAACAAAATCCACACCGCTTGCAGCGACTCTTGCCCAGTCAATTTCCTTCTGCCATTTCGAAACATCAATGCCAAAGACTGCATCAGCACTGTCAATACGACCTGTATTCTCAGTCTCATCCGCATCCTCAATCGCATCAACCATTTCCGTATCTTCTAACTCGGCATTGATTTCATCCTCAGAGCAGATATATAACGAAATATCATCAATTACGGTAAACTCCAACTGATCTTTTACAGTTACCCGCATCGGATCGAGTGGTACCTGATATCCATCGATTTTCTCCAATTCGACATAGTAATCTCCGGCACTTAATTCCGGAACGTAAATCATTCCATCCTGATCAAGATCCTTATACTCTCCCAGTTCCTCAATTCTGATATAAAATGACTGTCCGGTTACAGGTTCTCCATTCTCATCGACAATACTGACTCGAATATCCTGCAGTACACTTGTTGCTGTCATGAACAGCTGTTGCTGTGTTGCATTCTCACCACTCAACGGAGTTGTCGTTGGCATCGGGTCAAAGAAAAGCTCATCCTTTAGGAAATCTCGAAATGCATCATCCAAAGTTGTCTCATATGTGGCATTCGCAGATGTCGCTATGCCTATGGTTAAAGCATTTCCCTGTTCTTTCTGATTGATGTAAAAAACAAGACCAATTACCAGCAGCATCACGCTGACCACAGCCAGAATCGTCAAATTTCTTACTTTAGAGTCCATTCGCTACCTCAACTAAATATTTACCATAATCCGTTTTCATCAATGGCTTTGCCAGTTCCAACAACTGCTCTCTTGTAATAAATCCGCGCTTATATGCTATTTCTTCAATACAGGAAATATACAGTCCCTGTCTCTTCTGAAATGCTGCAATGAAATCCGCTGCATCCAGAAGTGCATCATGATTTCCCGTATCCAGCCAAGCAAAACCACGTCCCATCGTTTCTACCTGTAAGGTTCCTCTTCTCAGATACTCATTGTTGATGCTGGTTATTTCAATCTCTCCACGTGCTGAGGGTTTGATATTCTTAGCAATTTCAACTACTTCATTATCATAAAAATATAGTCCCGGAACTGCATAATTACTCTTTGGCTTTTCCGGTTTTTCTTCAATGGAAAGTGCTTTTCCATTCTCGTCAAATTCTACAACTCCATATTCTCTCGGGTCTCTGACATAATATCCAAAGATCGTGGCTCCGCTTTCTTTTGCTGCTATCCTTTTCAACATTCCCGAGAAACTCTGTCCATAGAAAATATTATCTCCAAGAACCAGGCATACGGAATCCTTTCCGATAAATTCTTCTCCAATCAGAAAAGCATCTGCCAGGCCTCTTGGCTGCTCCTGAACTGCATAGGAAAATCGCATTCCCAACTGTGCTCCATCTCCCAGCAATTCCTGAAATACCGGAAGGTCTCTGGGCGTTGAAATAATCAGGACTTCGCGAATCGATGCCAGCATCAGGATAGAGAGAGGATAGTAAATCATTGGTTTATCATATACCGGCATAATCTGTTTTGATACAGCTTTCGTCAATGGATACAATCTGGTTCCTGAACCACCTGCTAAAATAATACCTTTCATATCTTTTCCTCGCTTTCCAAATTATGGAAGTAAAAATCGCACGAAATGGGAACGAACCATATCCGTTCCCATTTGATGCTTTAATTATTAGCATACATATCTGAATAATACTTCTGATAATCACCACTTGTAACATTCTTCATCCAGTCCTCGTGTTCAAAGAACCAGGCAATGGTGAGCTTAATTCCTTCCTTAAACATGGTTTCCGGTTCCCAGCCAATCTCCGCCTTTATCTTATCCGGAGCAATGGCATATCTTCTGTCATGTCCTTTACGGTCCTCTACATAGGTAATCAGATCTTTGGTTACAAGTTTCTTTCTCTCATCCTGATCCGGAAGCATTTCCTGCAAAGTTTCGATAATAATATTGATAATTTCGATGTTCTGTTTTTCATTATGACCACCGATATTATAGGTCTCGAACAATCTTCCTTTTTCCTGTACCATGTCAATTGCTTTGGCATGATCCATTACATATAACCAGTCCCTGACGTTCTTGCCATCACCATAAACAGGAAGCTTCTTGCCCTGTAAAGCATTGTTAATAATCAATGGAATTAACTTCTCCGGGAACTGATAAGGTCCGTAATTGTTAGAACAGTTCGTAATATTTGCCGGAAAATGATACGTATCCATATAAGCCTTCACTAACATATCTGAGCTGGCCTTGCTTGCAGAATAAGGAGAATGCGGCGCATATGGCGTAGTCTCATAGAAAAAGCCACCGTCTTCTTCCAGCGATCCATATACCTCATCTGTTGAAACATGAAGGAATTTCTTTCCTTCCTTAAATGAACCATCCGGCAACTCCCATGCCGCTTTAGCACAGTTAAGCATCACTGCCGTACCAAGTACATTGGTCTGAACAAATACTTCCGGATGTTTGATGCTTCTGTCCACATGACTTTCTGCTGCAAAATGTACAACACGATCAATATCATTTTGCTCAAAGACCTTGCTAATTGCTTCTTTGTCGCAAATATCTGCCTTCACAAAGGTATAATTCTCACGCTTTTCAACATCCTTTAGGTTCTCCAGATTACCCGCATACGTCAATGCATCAACATTGATAATTCTGATCTCATTATCATACTTCTGAAACATATAATGAATGTAATTTGATCCAATGAATCCGGCGCCTCCGGTTACTAAATAAGTTCTCATGTTCTGCCTCCCTATTCTCATTTGTATCTTTAGTATCCTAAATAACTGATATTCATATCCACGTTACCACTGATTCCGCTAACGCTTCCTTTATCCGAATTCTGCCACATATCATATCGATTGGCAAAGGTAGGTGCAGATGCGTATTGCGCCAACCAGATCTTATAACCGGACAGACTACTGTAGTTAAGGTTGTCATTAAACCAGGATTTGGATGCATATACTCCAGCCGAATAGCCTGCATTTCTGATTGTTTCACAAAATGCCCTGCAGACAGCGGTTCTGGTATTTCTGTCAAGTCCGTCAGCTCGTCCATTGGCACGTTCCGTATCGATGAAGATTGGATAGGATACACCATAGCCCTTTACCAGGCTCAATACCATAGAAGCCTCTTCTACTGCTTCTACCTCATTCACTGCCTGTGTGAAGAAATATACACCGACCTTTAATCCGGCTGCTGTTGCACCCTGTATATTGGTCTTAAATTTCGGGTCTTCGACAAGAACACCGGTAGATGATCCTCGATATCCACATCGAATGATGACATAAGAGATACCTGAGTTCTTTACTGCGTTCCAGTCAATGCTTCCATTCCATTTTGAAACATCGATTCCGATTACACCATTATTGTTCATTGCCAGGATTCCTTCTGATGTGAAGTTATACTTCACACCCTGAATTACCTGTTCTCCCGTTACTTTATTGCCATTCTTATCAAAGAAATATACGTTACCGTTTATTGTCTGCCATCCAGTATATCGATACTGTACATCCGTCTTAAGATAAAATGCTGAAGCATTGTAATAATCTGCATAGGTTGCTTCCACATACTCACCATTCGAGTTCTTAACGTAAATCTGATTACCATCCTTATCCTTTAACTTGCTGGATGTATCCTGTGCCGGATTGGCAACTACAGTAACAGTACAGCTTGCGCTCTTTGTATTCCCCAGTGCATCTTTGTACGAAACAGTGATTTTGGCTGTACCAACACCAACAGCTGTTATTTTACCATTGCTGTCAACCGTTGCCACACTGGTAGTCTGGCTCGTCCAGGTAAATTTAGATGCATCTGTTATCTTTGTGTTATTGGTCATCAATGCAGTAGCAACTAAAGTTTCTGTATTGCCCTTCGCAATCGTAGTCGTTGCCTTATTCAGGGAAACCGTGGAAACTGTTGCATCTGATACAGTCACTGTACAGGTTGCAGTCTTTGTATTGTTCGAAGAATCCTTATAAGTTACGGTAATTACTGCAGTTCCTTTGGCAACACCGGTGATCTTACCGGTTGCATCCACAGTGGCAATTGTGGCTTTATCTTGTGTAAATGTAAAACTGGAAGCCGTTGTCACCTTCGTACCATCTGATAAAGTCGCTGTAGGTGCGATCGTGGAGTTTCCTCCGACAACCACTGCCAACGTCGTATGATTCAAGGTCAATGTAGAAACTGTTGCTCCTGCAGCCGTAACTGTAATCGTCACATCATGGGAGCCGGTATAAGTAGTACTTCCATCTGTTTTCGTATAGCTTATTGTAATAACTACCGTTCCTGCTTTTACTCCAGTTACTTTACCATTGCTGTCAACCGTTGCCGTTGCTGTATCTTTGCTGGTATAACTCGTCGTTCCACCAGTTATTGTTGTATTTCCATCCTTTATCGTTGGAGTCAGCTGTAAAGTACTTCCCACCTTAACGCTGTTTTCCCCATTAACTGTTATCGTAACAGTTTTTCCTGTCGGTGCGGTTGACGGTGTCGTAGATGGAGGTGTTGATGGAGTCGTCGACGGTTCTGTTGATGGAGTCGTCGACGGTTCTGTTGATGGCTGTGTTGACGGCGCTTCTGATGTTTCCGGCGTTGTAGATTCCGTTATTTCCCTTTCTCTGGTCAATACCATTACTTCATGTTCCATCGGATTTGCAATTCGTCCTGAAACAGCATAGCCTTCATTTGCTACTTCAATCACATTACGAGATGCATAGCTGGGTTCAGGTATTGTACTCTTATCCACCTGCTGATATCCGGTAGATCCATCCGCTGCTGTTCTTGTTGATTCTACCCATTCCACGGTATCCGCAAGTGTTGGTACTGCTTCCGCCTCTGCTTCTGCTTCCGCATTATTTACAGCAGTATCTTCAACGGCAACATTTACCTCTGATTCACTTTTGATTTCCTGTGTTACATCAATCTGCTCATAGGCGATTTCATCTTTCACCGTAACGCTCTGACTATAATCAGCAAACGTGTAGCCATCTATCGGTTCTACTGTAACCGAGTAATCCCCCGGTTCCATGTTCTTTTCGTAAATAATACCATCCAGATCTTCATCCTTAAATTCATATGCATCGCCATCTTCTGATGTCAAAGTAATTTCAAATACAACATCAGTGATCAGGCGGTCGGTGTCTGCATTGATGAACTTAATCTTCATATCCTTTTCCACAGAGGTAAATGTGATATCTACAGTCACACCACCCGTGGAATCTTGAGGTTCTTCTTCAAACGATACCGCATTCATACGGGCATCCGCAACAGCCAGAAGTCCGCTTTCTCCTGCTACTCCGATATTGGACAGTCCATATCCAAGATCATACATATTGGTAACCTGCTGATCGATGTTTCTGGCTTTTCCCCAGAAGAACAGCGTTACTACCGCCATACAAATTATTACAACTCCGGTTCCTGCAATCATCCAGTCACCAACGGTAAGCTTCTTAAAGAAAGAAATTATGACTGCCGGGAAACCTTCTTTTTTCTTTTTCTTTTTGGAGGAACGACGAATTAACGGTTCCTCTTCATACTCTTCTTCGAATTCTTCATCAGCTGCGCTCATTTCTTCAACATCGACAAAATCAATTGAATCCGTATATTGATCCTGTAATGCGGCATCAACATCCTGACGCAGACGTTCAGACTCCTCTTCATTTAAAAAAGATGAATCTTCTGTCCTTGTAATAGCATCAGCACCTTCTACAGCATCAGCAATTCCATTCATAATAATGGTATCAACAGATACTTCTCCCTGGAATATCTCATCCCCGGCATTTTCCTCATCAATCCCATAATACGGATCCTCTTCATAGTACTCTTCGTCAGTTACTTCCTCTTCTGCTTCATAGTACTCTTCATCAGCTACTTCCTCTTCTGCATAATCTTCATCAATATATTCTTCTGTATTGTTAACTGTCGTGTGATTATCTTCTGTAAGTGTTTTTTCGACCTGCGGTATATGATCTGTAAGATCCAGATCAATAATGTTAAAATCGTCTTTCATTAATTTTCTCCTGTTAGTGGATACATTTGCTGCATTTGTTGTACTGCACATTTTCAGTTATGTAAACTATATGCAAAATCACAACACAGACCATTATAGCATGCTGGCATCTTATTGTTCAAGGATTTTACCCCCTTTTTCTTCTGGCAATAAAGTCCAGCCAGCTTCCTTCCCTGTATGCCAAAAACTTTATAGCAAACAAAGACAGTTTGTGTTAATATGGTCACATACAAACAATACTTAGGACAGGAATTTTATTGCATGCAGGAGAATAAAATTAGAGTAAGATACCTTTTACTCTTACAATTGGGCGTAATCATCTATTCAACAGCTAGTGTCATTGGCAAAGTGGCTTCCGGCAGAACTTTGTTTTCATTTTCTTTCCTTATCTTATACGCTGTTGAATTTATTGTTTTGGCTCTATATGCCATTCTATGGCAGCAAATGCTAAAACATTTAGAGATTTCCGTCGCTTATGCGAACCGCTCCATGGCTTTACTATGGTCCACCATCTGGGCTCCTCTCATCTTCCACGAAACCATTACACGCAACAATATGATTGGCGTTGCGCTGGTTATTGTTGGAACCATTATGATCAATATGAACCCGGATGCAAAGGAGGAGATAAAATGAACACTTACTATCTCATCCTGATTTTATCCGTTATACTGGCTTCCTCTTCACAGATTTTGTTAAAAATGGCCGCAAAGAAAAAATATCCGAATCATTTACAGGAATATCTGAATCCCCTTGTCATAACAGGGTATGGCTTGACCTTCGTATCCATGTTTCTAACAATTTTATCCTACCGTGGTCTTGCTTATAAAAATGTTCCAATTATGGAATCCATCGGTTTTATTATTGTTATGATTCTAGGACGCATTATTTTTAAAGAAAAACTAAGTATCTGGAAAATTTCCGGCACATGCATTATTCTTGCCGGTATCTGCATTTATTACTTGTAGAAAATAACTATTACTACAATAAATGGAATAAATTTAGATATTTGTGAAAGAATTCATTTCATAGACATACGAATTGGTACTTTTCAAATACTACATTACCAACACAAAATACCAGGAGGTACCCCTATGGGAAACAATTTTAACGATCAGGATCTAGAACCGGTAGAACTTACAGAGAAAGCACCCACTCCGGTGAAGGATGATCCTTATGATGATTATGAGGATGAATATGGTGCATGGGATTCCAACGAAGATAACAGCAAAGCCAAATTTTTTCACATTACCCTAATCAGTATCATGGGCATTGTTGTAATTGCTATTATTGTGCTTCTGGCGCGTTGGCAAAGAGGTGAGGATTTCGTTATTTCAGAAGGAGATCTTACCGAAAATTATGATGTTGAATCAGAAGATTTCCATGTGGATTTTGATCCCTCAACCATCGACGGATATGTTGATGACGGGGAGAACAATATCGTTATTCTCGGTGATGCTTCTATCTATAACTGCCAGGACGATACCGGAATTGCTGCATTAGTTGCCGATGCAACCGGAGCCAATGTGACTGCACTCTCCCTTCCCGAAACAACGATTGCTTTGCAGGAAGACTCCTACACGCAGGAATATGCACAGGATGCCTTTAACTTATACTATATTATCAGTTCCATCTGCGGTGGTGATATGGGAAGCTATGACTTAATGTATGATTCCCTTAGCTATATTGAGGACAATTCCGTCTATTATTCTTATTGGGACAGTATTCATAAGATTGATTTTAATAAAGTAGATACTTTAATAATTGAATATGGTCTTGGAGATTACCTTGCAAAACGTCCTTTAATCGGTGCTGAGGTATATAGTGATCAGCTCTATGGACTTGAAAGCAGTGTAGCCGGTTCTCTGAATGATTGTATTGTCATGCTAAAGGAGCGTTTCCCTTATATGCGTATTCTGATCGTATGTCCTTCCTTCTGTCTTACTAAGGATGATAATGGCAATACGATTGGATCTGATCTTTACAACAATGGTCAGGGCACCTTAGGCGACTATATTGTTAACATGAAGTATATCGCTCAGCAAAACAATGTTGCTTTTGTAGATAATTATTTTGGCATCGCATTTAATGCAAGCACTTATGATGGATATCTTACTCCAGACGGGCAGTACCCCAATGCCTTAGGACGTCAGGAGATTGCTAATCATATCGTTTCTTTCCTGCCATAGACATTTATCCAATTGCATCCTCTTATGAAGCCAAAAGACACAGCAATCTGCTGTGTCTTTCTTTAGTTTGCTTCTAATTCCAACTGTCGTTGTTCCCAGTCAATTCTTGTATATTCATATACAATATATTTCTCATACATAAAAATCTGTTCAAAGCCATTCTCCTGCGGCTGGTTTAAAAAGCTTTTATTCCCATCTACAATGAGATATCTGGTAAAATTATAATCACATTTCTCAGCCAGTTTTTCAAAATCCAATTCGGGAGAACTCATCAACTGATAAAATCCACTGCTGCCTCCCCAGTTCTCATCCAGCATCTCTCTGCCATAAGGCATCCTGATTGCAACATCATATTGCCTGATAAAAATCAACATTTCCGGCGGAAATGCTGCGTAAACAACGGCATCCTCTCGATTCTCCAGTTCATCAGCTATACTCACAACAGCTTGTGGTATCTGATATATATTTTCTGCCGTTTTGGCATCAGCAGCACCGCTATAGACTGCCTTCCCTCCTAATGCAAGAATCGCCAGGACAAGTAAGAATCCGGTTGTCTGATGCTTGCTGATTAGTTTGGTACCTGCATAGGCAAGTCCGATTCCAATTGGAATCATCCACCACATCCGCCAATACGTTGGGCCATCCACATAGGTTGTGTACAAATAAAATACCACTGGTTGAAAGATAGTCGCAATCAGGGAAATGCTTCCATATACCAAAAGTGTCCGCACGCTTCGGTCTCGTTCTACCAGGGCAAGGTAAATCAGCCCGACGAAAAAAAGCACCATCAGGATTCCGCTTCCGGAATATTCAGAATAAACTTCAATAATCTCACCCATCACTTAGGCACCACCCAAAACGTATAATAGAATATATAAATAGCAGGGGAACAGGCTCAGCAATCCACATGGCAATAACCATAGTCTGTGATTTCGAATTGCAATTACAAGGAAGAAAACACCCTCCAGAATCAATAACAGCAATAATCCCAAGCTGCTTGCCAATGCACCGGTCAAATTCGCCAGCAGAAGCAAAAAGAAGCAGCCACCAACGCCCTTTCCCACACTTTCTTTACCTTTTTCGGTTCTGCGAATAATCGCCATGAGCACAAAAAACACAAAAGGAATCACAAGATTAGCCAGTATTGATTTTCCCTGCCAGGTTCTCGTCAGGAAAAATGTCTCACTCGTATAAACAGAGTAGTTTCCAAAAATCTGTATTCCTGAAATCAACACCAGAAAAATTGGAACATTTTCTTGTTTCTTTTCAAACAGTAAGTCTGCAAGTTTCCAGTATACCAGATATGTCAGACCTATCAGTGCTACCGGCAAAATTGTATGAGCCACTGCCGCTGCATGCATTCCACTCTTTCTGGCCAGCATTGCAATAAACATCGGGAAAGGTGCCAGCACATGCCTGAAGTCAAGGATTCCATCGCCTCCTGTATAGGAATTTTTGAGAAACATACTATCCTGCTGATCTGAAATAACCGCATGGCTGACATAATATGCATCATCTCCATCCGGTGTCATAATGCAGACAGACATTACCATTTGAAAGATTAACAAAAGCAGAAATATGATCCACGCGACATACTCCTGCTTACTTCTCTTAACCTTTTCAAAGATAATCAGATACTCCTCTATGGAGTGTTTTACAATGCTAATCACAGCCACAATAAGTCCTGCCACAGAGATAATTTCCATGACAATGGTATAGGAAAAAGAGAGCTCTGTTAATGTCCGTTTCCCTACAATAAATGGAACTGCTGTCAGCTGAAATACTGCAAACATCATAAAAAAACCGCACAGATAGATTAGTCCGATTGATTTATGCTTTTTTTCAATAAAATGCGATGGAATCACTCCGGCCAATAAAGGAACCAATCCTAACCAGAGGATAAAACATGTCACCTGTTGCAGGGTCTGCATTGGTATACCCTCCTACGGTTATCGTTCTTCCTTACCGTTCTAAATAATGATTGTTTATCTGCCGATTCCAATATATGTGATTCCGGCATTCTTCATTTCCTCAGGCTGATAGATATCTCTTCCGTCAAATACCACCGGGCTTTTCATTGTTTTAATAAAATCAGACGGTGTTAAGCTGACAAATTCAGGCCATTCCGTATATACAAAACATAAATCTGCATCCTGTAAAGCCTCTTTGGCTGAGTGAACATAATGAATACTTCCACTACCCTGTTGGCCCTCAGGGAATCGTCTGATGAAATTATCCTGCGCTACAGGATCATATGCTACCAGATTTGCTCCCTTTTCCAACAATAGCGGTACATTTTTAAGTGATGCTGCCTCTCTTAAATCATCCGTACCTGCCTTAAATGCCAGTCCAAGAATGGCGATCTTCTTTCCTTCCAGTTCAATTCCCATTTCTTCTGCTTTGGTAAATAGTCGAATCTGTTGCATCTGGTTAACTTCAATCGCTGCGGATACCGTCTTTAGTTCATAACCAAGATCGGCTGCGAGAGAACGAAGTGCTTTGGTATCCTTTGGAAAGCAGCTTCCTCCATAACCAATTCCCGGATTGAGAAATCTTCTTCCTATTCTCTCATCATAGCTCATTCCCTGTGCAACAGCTTTTACATCCGCTCCAACCAGTTCGCATAGATTGGCAAGGTCATTCATATAGGAAATTTTTAATGCAAGAAAATCATTACTTGCATACTTAATCATCTCCGCACTACGACGATTGACCGAAACAATCGGGATTCCAAATGGTTCGTATATCGCACGCATTACAGACTCCGCATTTTTACTTTCTGTTCCAATAACACATCTGGACGCATTTAATGTATCGCGAACTGCAGTCCCCTGTGCAAGGAACTCCGGATTGGACGCAACCTCAATATTAACCCGGCCATTCACGCATTCTTTTAGTAACTTTTCAACTTCATCATTCGTTCCGATTGGAACGGTCGACTTAACAACCACCAGGCAATCCTTTTGAACGGATTCTGCTATCTGTCTGGCTACGCCCATGACAAAGTGAAGATCAGCACTTCCATCCGGCAATTCCGGTGTCCCCACTCCGATAAAGATCGCATCCGCATCGCAGTAAGCAGCCTGATAATCTGTTGTATAGGAAAGTCTGCCAGCAGCATGGTTCTTCTGCATAAGCTCTTCCAAGCCATCCTCATATATGGGAGATTTCCCACTTTCCATCATCTTAATCTTATTTTCATCTACATCCACGCAGGTAACACAATGGCCTCGCTCAGCAAGACAGGTACCTGTTACAAGACCTACATAGCCTGTTCCGGCAACCGCAATTTTCAATATCTCTTCTCCTTCAATAATTGTTCTTTTCTTATAAGTACTGATCTCTATTACAGATTTTAAGGTTCTCGACAATCTTCTTTATATCTGCAGTACTGTCCTTAGAACAGATCAGTGTTGCATCCTTCGTATCAACGATAACAAGATCATGTATTCCAATCGCAGCAATTAATTTCTCGGAGCCTTCGATAATGCAGTTCTTAACGTTGACTGTCATGGCATTACCTTCAATCACATTCCCCGAATCATTCAGCGGTTTCATTCGTTCTACCGATAGCCATGAACCAACATCATCCCATCCAAAAGTTCCCGGTAATACATAGATTCCTTTCTCTTTCTCCAAAATACCATAATCAATGGATTCAGAAGGAATTGCATCAAATACACCATTTAACATTGCATCTTCATCCTCTGTTCCAATTGATTTTTCTATCTGTGTCAGACCGGAATAAATCTCCGGGAGATTCTTCTCCATCGATTCCAGAATGGTCGAGGTCTTCCAGACAAACATTCCGGAGTTCCACATATATTCTTCCGATTCCAGATACTCCTTTGCTTTAGCACTATCCGGTTTTTCAACAAAACAATCAACAGCAAATGCTCTGCCCTTCGTCTGCTCCGGATTGAACTTGATATAGCCGTATCCGGTTTCCGGTGCATTCGGTGTAATACCAAGTGTCACAAGATTGTGATCTTCTTCAGCCACCTTAATTGCATCCTGCAAAATATTAAGGTACATTCCCTTGTATTTAATCAGATGATCACTTGGAAGAACCAGCATTATTGCATCGCCGTATTTTTTTCTGATATGAACTGCACCCAATCCAATACACGGTGCTGTATTCCTTCCAATTGGTTCACACAGAATATTCTCCTCAGGGATCTCCGGCAACTGTTCACGAACCAGTTTCTTATAATCTTTATTGGTTGCAATAAAGATATCTTCTATCGCTACCATGGGAAGGATTCGATCGACTGTTTGCTGAATCATAGTCCTTCCGTCTCCGGTCAGACATAAAAACTGCTTGGGATTGTTCTTTCGGCTTCTCGGCCAGAATCGTTCTCCTTTGCCGCCTGCCATAATAAGTGCTGTAACTTTCAAACTTAGCCTCCTACTCCACGGAATACTCCCCGTGCTATTCATTTTTTTCTTTCAAACCCACACTCTTATCCATTATATCACCACACTAAAATACTTGTCAAAAAAATCGGGTTTTCATCCCATGAAAAACTGTGATATAATATGACTGCCGGACGAAGTCCGCATAGCTCTTGAACAGGAACTTCGTTCATGCAATCCTGTTTTCGATCTTTATTTGAATAAATAGCAAAGGAGAACATATTGTGATTTCTATTGTAATTCCTACTTATAACGAAAAAGATAACATTCTTCCGCTTCTTTCCAGAATAAAAGAAGCTCTCCCCGGCATTCCACACGAGATCATCTTCGTGGATGACAGTACCGATAATACCCCGCAGGTGATTACAGATGCCGCTGCTACGGATTCTCGTGTAGTACTGCATCACCGTGATACTGAAAAAGGTCTTGCAACTGCAGTTGTCAAAGGCTTTACTCTGGCCAAAGGGGATTATGTTGCTGTTATGGATGCAGATTTACAGCATCCACCCGAAGTATTGCTTGATATGTATGCAGCCATGAAAGCCAATGCAGATATGGCTATTCCGAGTCGTTTTATCCCGGGTGGCAGCGATGGCGGACTTAATCTTTACCGTAAATTTGTATCCGGCACTGCCAGATATATTGGCAAGATTCTTCTTCCCTGTCTGCGTAAAGTATCCGATCCCACCAGTGGTCTCTTTATGATCAAGCGTGAACTGCTTAAGGATGCCAGTCTCAATCCAATTGGCTGGAAGATAATGATTGAAGTATTAGCGATGTGTCAGGTTAAAAATGTACTGGAAACCCCTTACGTCTTTCATGATCGTGAAGCTGGAGAATCAAAGCTTTCCACCAAGGTTACGATTCAGTATCTAAAGCAGGTGTTCCATTTGATGAAAGCTGCCGCCAATCGTGGACGCGGCATGAAGATTATTCGGTGGAGTCCCGAAAAGCTTGCTGAAAAGAAAAAAGCAGCAACAGATAATTCTTGAGTGCAAAAAAGGTACGCATAGCGTACCTTTTTTATTGCCTATATCCAAATACATTTTAACCTTTGATCCATTGTGCCCACTTCTTACGATAATCTTCCGGACTCATTTCCTCATTTTTCTGAAACATAGCATGGAACTGCTCTGAACTGGCAAATCCTGCTTGTGTAATAATCTCATCTATCGGTTTAATTGTAAAACGAAGAAGCTCTTTTGCTTTATTAAATTTACGATTTTCCACATAGTCTTCTACGGTAATACCGTATCGATGACTAAAAGCAGTATTAATCCGTCCGAATTCTTTACCAAACATCGAAGAAAGCGCCTGTGGCAGATTCTTCTCTGCAAAATGTGTGTTCAGGTATTCCCTGATTGCTTCATAATCCGCTACCGACAATGCCGCATCCGTGTCTCCTTCCGTCTTGGCTTTTTCCGTGATCACCTTCTCCATACAGGATATTAATAACTGCTGTAATAATCCGGATGCCTGCAATTCATAAAGAACATTCTGTTCATTTGGAATCGCTCTTAATTCCTCAACCAAAGCTACCAGCTTCTCTTTTTCTTCTTTTGCTATAAATACCGGTGAGTTATGATTGCCTTCATAAAACAGTGGATAACAGGCTTCTACAATCTGTCCGTCGAAATGAACCCACATCAGTTCCCATGGATTCTCTTCGCTGCTCTTATGTTCATAGTGCTTCCGGCAATCAATAAATGCACAGCTTCCTTCTGTCATCTCATATACTTCTCCATCGAACACAACGCTGCCGGTTCCTGATAAGACAAAGAAAAACAGATACGAATCCAGATTCTCACGAATGCAGCTATGTGCTTTGAGGCTTTTTAGTTGTCCCGTTTCCTGCACATATAAAAGATTTTTTCTTGCAAATGTGGAGGGTGTATGCATTAGTCGTTCTGATTTTGTTATTCCCTCTGCATCAAACAGTTTTTCCATATTCATTCCTACCTTTCCCTCCAGTAATTAAGTGTCTCTTCAATGGTTTCCCCCAAAGAAATCTGTGGTTTCCACCCCGTGGCCTCATGAATCTTTGTAATATCCGCCTCAATAATTGGCACATCAACCGGTCGTATCTTGGCAGGATCAGTTTCTACACGTATTTCTTTATCTGAAAGTGCAATAATCTGATTCAGTATTTCCCGAATCTCAACTGCGTGTCCGCTTCCTACATTATAGGTTTCCCCCTTGCTTCCATTCTTTGCAAGTCCTGAATAAGCTCTTACAACATCCCGGACATCTGTAAAGTCACGTTTTGCAGACAGATTTCCAACATACATCACCGGTTCTCTAATTCCCTTCTCAATTTCTGCCACCTGCTTGCAAAAATCGGAGACCACAAAGATCGGAGCCTGTCCGGGTCCGATATGATTGAACGCTCTTACCATAATCAATTCCAGATCATACGCTTTGGAGTAAATACTCCCGATCATATTCTGACATGCCTTGGTTGCCGCATAAATATTTCCTGGATAAAGGCGGTTCTCCTCACCAATTGGCGTCTCACCTTCCCTGATATGTCCGTATTCCTCCCCAGAACCAATCATCACCACCCTGGGTTTATAGAATAATTCACGAAGAGCATCCATCAGATTAACTCCACCTTTGATGTTCACGTCAATCGTCAGCTGCGGATTATTCCATGCAACGCTGACAGAACTCTGTGCTGCAAGATGAAAAATATAGTCCGGTCGTAATTGAAACAGTAATTCAACAATACTATCCTTAGATAAAATATCCAAATCATAAATCCTGGCAGGGACATCTCCAAGACTCTCATGGGGCAGTTTCGTCGCGAACACTTCATATCCGCAATCCTGGGCCAGATGTTTAATCAGATAGCTTCCAACAAACCCGGCTGCTCCTATTACCAATGCTTTTTCCATCTCTTGCTAATCCTTTCCCGCTGATTCATTTCAGTCTCTAGTATCTTTTCTTCCAAAAAGGGAATTCCTCTCGGAATTCCCTTAAATCTACAGCTTTGCGTATTCAATTTCCTTTCTTACTAAAGCAAGATCCGTCTGAACCATACGCTCTACCATCTCATCAAAGGAAATTTCCCTTGTCCATCCTAATTTCTCTTCCGCTTTCTTGGGAGTTCCGAGTAATAATTCTACCTCAGCCGGGCGGAAGAATTTGGGGTTAATCTTTACAAGAACCTTTCCGGTTGCTTTATCCTTACCGATCTCATCCAGTCCACTTCCCGAGAATTCAATATCAATTCCAGCCTTCTTAAATGCAATATCGACAAATTCACGAACCGTTCTCGTTACTCCGGTTGCTACAACATAATCATCCGGTTCATCCTGCTGTAACATCAGCCACATTGCACGTACATAGTCCTTGGAATGACCCCAGTCACGTTTGGAATCCAGATTACCAAGTTCAAGGCAATCTGCTACGCCAAGCTTGATTCTGGCAACTGTATCTGTAATCTTTCTGGTAACAAATTCCTTACCTCTTCTCTCGCCTTCATGATTGAAAAGAATACCGCTGCAGGTAAATAATCCAAAGCTTTCGCGATAATTCTTTGTAATCCAGTGTCCATAGAGTTTTGCAACACCATATGGGCTTCGAGGATAGAATGGTGTGTTCTCATCCTGGGGAATTGCCTGTACCTTACCAAACATTTCTGAAGTTGATGCCTGATAATATTTACATTTGGGATTAATTGTTCTGATTGCTTCCAACATATTTGTAACACCAACTGCATCAATCTCAGCAGTTGCAATAGGTTGTTCCCAACTGGTTGCAACAAAAGACTGTGCTGCCAGATTATAAACCTCATCTGCCTGTGAAATCTTCATAGCATTAATCAATGATACTACATCCGTCATATCTGCATAAATGAAATGAATCTTATCTTTGATATGTTCCACATTTCCATAATCAACAACAGACTTTCTTCTCAATATTCCATATACGTTATATCCTTTTTCCAAGAGTAACTCGGAAAGAAAGGAACCATCCTGTCCATTAATACCTGTAATCAACGCATTCTTCATCTTACATTAACCTCGCTTTCATCTATGAATGTTTCTTCTTCAAGAAAACATTTCCTTCTCATTATATCCATATTTGCAAGCGTTGTAAACACAAAAAAGAAATCCGCCATACACAGGCTATCCGCGTTTTCCTCCTTTTTTATACCACTTGCTGAATTTATGCTTTTTGTATACATAAGTAATCTCCTGTAGTGAATCAGGAGACTGACATTTCTTCAGAAAATCTTCCCGTTCTTTCAAATTCATATCCAGATAATCCGAATATTTTATCTTCAGTTCTGTAATCGTACCACCGCATCCCGGGCAATCAGTCCTATGACCGCTTAACATATGTAGAAATTTGCATTTAGAGCAATAATGCATGTAAATCATTTTGTACCTCCCTTTACCCAAGCATTGCAGACTTTCGACTGCATCCTCTTAAAGATAACAAAACGATTCTTTCTTTTCAACAGAATTTCCTCTGTTTTCCCCATCAGTCATCTGCTGAATCGGTCAATAATCGACAACATCTTCTATTACGATTCAATATTCTTAAGCTAAGGTCACTTTCCCATCCTTGACCACATAAGTAATATCACAATTCTCAATTGTTGATAATCGATGTGCGATAATAATCATTGTCTTACTTCCATGCAACTGTTCAATCGCTTCCATAACTGCCTGTTCTGTTTCATTGTCCAGTGCTGATGTTGCCTCATCAAAAATCAGAATCTGCGGATTATGGTAAAGGGCTCTCGCAATACCAATTCGCTGTCTTTGTCCACCGGAAAGACGGATTCCCCGATCTCCCGCCAGCGTATCCAGCCCTTCTTTTAGGCCTTCAACAAAGCCATCCAGTCGCGCCTGTTTTAAAGCCTTCCACACCAATTCATCTTTTATCTGATCCGCTGGGATTCCAAATGCGACATTATTTCGAATTGAATCATCTGACAAATAGATTGTCTGTGGGACATAACCAATCTGG
This sequence comes from Bacillota bacterium, assembly GCA_029558315.1. GTDB lineage: Bacteria > Bacillota > Clostridia > Lachnospirales > Lachnospiraceae > NK4A136. The sequence goes on along the minus strand of JAKQFQ010000472.1, from coordinate 10,639 downwards.
CGATACCAGGAGAGCAGATTCTTTTGTATTGATTGTCCATCTACCATGATTTCTCCCCTGGTTGGTACAAGGAGTCCCATTAAAAGATCAGCAAGTGTCGTCTTGCCGGCACCGGAAGGTCCAATCAGCGCAACTGCCTTTCCTATAGGAATCTGAATTGAGACATCAGAAAGTATCTTCTCTCCGTTAATGTCATAATGAAAATCCAGTTGTTCTGTACATAACTCCTTCTTTAGCTGTAACTCCGGCATATCTTCTTTTGTATCTGCAGCTTGCTCTGAATTACCCTCAAGCTTTTCAAGTTCTTTTAAATCATCATAAACGCAATCAACTGTGGGTCTGAAATAAAGTAACTCTGCCAAAAAGCCATTGATTTTCCCTACAGAAGGAAGTAATCGAAATGCCGCAATTGCAAATACTGCAAGCTTGGGAATCAGTGTAGCCAGATTTTCTCCCGAAAGTGCTTTTGCAATAATTAACAGCAATACACCCGCCATACAAACAGTTTCCGTTACCATCCTTGGCAGCTGCACCAAAAACTGCTGTCTTTCATTGTTCTTGGCTGATTTCCTGCTATATCCCTGATAGGATTCTACAAAGAAGGGTTCCCTTCCTAATATCTTGATTTCCTTAATTCCACTGATTGCCTGCAAAACCCATTGATTCATTTTCGCCTGATAACCAATGTCCTCCTGTCCGAGACGTTTGACTGTTTTCTTGGAAATAATCAGAAAGATACCAACACAGACTCCCAGCAATAATGCCAGAAAAATCGTAATCATTGGATTGGTTACCAGCAAATAAATCATCAGTGTTGCGCAGATCACGGATTCTGCAATAATCTGCAGCAATGGCTTGATAACACGATAACAGCCTTCCACGTCCTGTCTGATTGTTCGTTGCAGCACTGCTATGTTTCTGGATAAATGAAAAGAATATGGTTCCTTCATATAGACCGCCAGCATCCTCGTAGAAAGAGCACTCATTCCCGAAAAAACAAAGGAAAAGATAGAGCGATACATCCATGCAAGGAATACATTTTTAACGACATAAACCAGAATCAATAGTACAGACAGCATAAGAATCGGCTTATTCGATGCATTATCCGCTCCTATAATCTGGTTAATCAAAGGAAGTACAACAGAAACACCGGCCAGTTCAAGAAAACCACCCACCAGCATCATGAAGAGCAATCCACCAATCTGTCTTTTCTCTTTTGCAGACATAATATATAACAGTTTTTGTAACATTTCTTTCATCGTTGTTCTCCCATCTATGCCAGTAAACGCTGCAGTTTCTTCATGACCATTTCCCAGGTGTAATTATTTTGTACATACGCTTTGGCATTCTTTCGCATTTCCCAATGCTCTTTTGTAAAGAAGTTCTCAATTCCCTCTTTCATTTCATCTGCATTGTGATATGCAATTCCAGCCTGACTTTTTCTGCAATGTCCCTCCAATACCAGACATTGTCCATTCACCAGCACCGGTGTACCAACAGCCATCGCTTCTAGGACCACAAGGGAAAGACTCTCATTCGCAGATGGTAACCACAGCGCAGCTGCTCCCTGCATTGCAGCAAATTTATCTTTCTCCGAGACAGTGCCCAGAAAGCGAATTCCATCCGATTCCGGTATCTTCATGTAATCTTTACCAATCACAACAAGTAAAAGATCCTCTCGTTGTTGCCTCATCTCAATGAATGCATCGAACATCTCTCTGCATCCTTTCATTGGTTCAATTCTTCCCACATACAATAGATACTTACCCTGAATCTTGTATTTTGAAAAAAACTGCTCTGAACTGATTGAATCAGGCACCTCAATACCAGTTCCAATCACCTCATTTAAAATTGCTTCATTATGGAATTTGTGTTCCACCATTTCCTTTTCTTCCTGCGTCAGATAACCAATTGCATGACTTCTGGTAAATAAATCTTTATAAACGCCAAGATTGATATAGGGTTCATCATGCGCTGTCGGGATAAATACAGACCGTTCCATGACCAGTGGCAATCCCATAACCGTCGGATAATACAGGTATGTAACAAAGATAAACCTGTCATATTCACTGGCATGTTCCTTTAGAAACTTTATCAACCCCGGAAGATATGGTCCCAATACACGAAGCCAGATTTCTTCCAGTTTTTTTCCTTTCCAATGAAGTCGTATAATCAGGTTTCTGATGATTTTTCTAAGAAATAAATGTCGTTTTCCTTCCACATCAAATCTTCGCACATGAATATCATCTATCCATTCCTCGTTGGGATAGTCATTGCCCCATGTATCATAGGTCAGGGAACGACTGGTCAATATCTCAACCTCATATTCTTTTTTTAGTCGATTGGCTAAAAGCATGGTGTAGTATTCAGATCCGCCAATCACTTCCTTGCCATATCGCTGATTGATTATTGCAATTTTTTTCATTTACTCCTCCATTTGGAATATTTCTCCCAAACGTTTCGATATCCGCTGTGTCATTGCGTCAACGGATAGCAATTCTCTGATTTCTTTGCCTGCCCTGTTCTTTCTATCCTGTAAGCATTGCGGCTGATCTGCAAGATTACGAATCCACCTGGCCGCTGCCTCCACATCCGGTTTGGCCCATTCCGTCCCTTTTGGGTACGGTCCGGCATCCTTTTTTAAGGTTGTCATGGAATACGGGACAAGACAGCTATTGGATTCTTTCATAAACTCCATGTTACCGGACCATCCTGTCGCAACCACTGCGGTTCTCTGAAACATCGCTTCAGCCAATGGCAGTCCAAATCCTTCCGCATGATGTAACGAAATCAGAACATCACTCATTGCAAGAAGTTCCATGACAGCACTTTCTTCCAGCGTATTCTCAATCCAGATCTGATTCTGATAATCCTTAATAATTGTCTGAATATGCGATCTGTTTCGAACACTCATATGTTTTCCTTTCAAGATAATCCAGACATTCTCTCTTTCCTTTGGAAATGCGCCGCAGAAAGCCTGTAATGCTGCCTGTGGGTTCTTTCGTTCCAATCCGCTTAAACTATCATACATGATTAGATACGTAATCGCATCCTTTGGAATATTGTAGTTTTTACGAATCTCATTTACATTCGTAAGCTCATCCATCTCCATACCATATGGGATTACCGTGACAGGTTTCTCTGTTACCTTTTTGATTGCATCAGCAATATATTCGGAAGGTACCCATATTTCATCAAAGCATTCCAGGGCACTGATCCATTCTTTTGGAAAACACGGAGTCTCCCATAGCCAATATGCAATATTATAATGTCCTATCAGACATTCTTTGGGAAATGTCTTAACAAACTCCGGCCATTTCGCCGGCTGAATATGAAACAGATTTACTTTATAATTGGTTTTACGAAATTCTCCCTCCAGCGGAAAGGCATAATAATGGTATTTCATCTGCGAGCGATATAGAAGATTTTCTATTAATCGAACACTTTGTCCCAATCCCGTCGGGGATGCTCCATCACCATATAGATTAACACCTTGTGTTAATCCAGGTGCTGTAGTCTGTTGTGCTGACCACTGCGAAATCATTTCTGCTGTTTTCCTTAATGCTTTTTGATCTCTTAGCTGGTTACGTCGATTAATCCACTGTCTTGGTATTATGCTTCGAACAAGTTCCTTTATGCGGTGTTTTGGAGGTTCATAGCTCAATTCCATCCAGGCGCGTAGATTACCTGCCGATTCTCTCCAGGAAAACCGGTTCAGATTCTCCTCTCGTTGCTGTTTTGTCGTTGGAGTAATCTCTCGATACTTCGCTAATACATTCTGCAGATTCCGGGCATCCTCATTGATAAAATAAGTGGCCGTATCTGCCATCACTTCTCTAAGTGCCGGTGTATCTGAAGTAATAATTCTGGCAACACCTGCTGCCTGTGCCTCCAATGGAGGCATTCCAAATCCTTCATATTTTGATGGAAAGATAAAACATTCTGCCATGGAGTATAATGTTGCAATGTCCTGTTCTTCAATAAACCCGGTAAAAATGATCCTGTCCTTTATCGAATCATCAATTGTGTTTATTTTCTTCTCCATCAGCCATCCATTTCTTCCTGCAAGGACCAGTGGTGGCAGCTTAATCTTTTCGTCTAGCAGGTTGGCGTATGCTTTCAACAGCAATTCAATATTCTTTCTTGGCTCAATTGTAGAAAGGCTTAAAAGGAATCGCTCCGGCAGGGAATATTTATCCCTGATCTCCTTCTCTCTTGCAGAATTGGGTATAAAATCATTGCGCTCAATTCCACAGTATGCCTTCTGAATCTGCGGATGTTTAAGTTGCAGGATATCTGTGATTCGTCCTTCTGAGAAGTCGGATATCGTAAAAATCCCCCGACTTACCTTAGCCGTATGTTTCGTCATCACGCGAAAAAACAGTCTTGCTTTTGATTTCATCGTATCCGGACAGTCAAAACAAGTCATATCGGCAATCAGACCAAAAGTATTATTTTTATGAAACATCAGCGGAACCGGAAATGCAGGAAAAAGATAAACATCCGCAGGAATACTGCTCATTTTCAACGGCAAGCTCAACTGGTTTACAAGCAATCTGTTTTTTCCACGAACGATTACCGGTGTAACAGACTCCATTGCGGCCTGCTGTTTCATAAGCCTGGGAATCTGATTTTTAAAAAGCAAATAGAACTGATCACCGCTTCCTGCTTCAATCAGTTCTTTTGATAAGCTCATTGCATAACGTTCCAGACCCGAAAAATTATCATCAAGGCTGGTCAGATCGATTGCTATTCTCATATCTGATCCTCCTCTGTTCCAATTCTGATGATTTCATTCCTGTATTTCCATGCCAGCCAAAATATCATTATATCTTCTATAAAATATCGGCGAAACAAGCGCCCCGGTTCCTGCAGAAAACGATAAAACCATTCCATTCCCATTGCACGAATCCATCCGGGAGCACGTTTTACTTCACCAGCCTCAAAATCAACCGCTGCTCCAAATGGTAAGGCAACATGAAAATTCATTTCATTTTTGTGCTGGTAGAGGAATTTTTCCTGTTTAGGTGAACCAAGTGCCAGTACAAGAACATCTGCACTCTTTTGGTTAATTTCCTTTATCGCTTTTTCGACCATCTTACTGTCTTTTTCAAATCCCAATGGTGGTGAATAACATCCTATCACCTTAAGCCCCTGATAACGTTTCATCAGTCGTTTTGCTGCTGTTTGGGCAATTCCCTCGCCAGCACCAAGGAAAAACATCGTATATCCTTTCTTTGCCGCCATTTCACATACACGTGGCAGCATATCCGCTCCTGGGATTTTCTCTTTAATTGGATAACCAAGTGAGTCCGCAATCCACATCAATGGAGTTCCATCCGTAAGGATCAGATCCGCATCCTCGTAAAGCCTGCGAAATTCAATATCGTTCTCAATCTTAATTACATGATCAACATTAGGCGTCACCACATAATGCTTTCCTTCGCTCTTTGCCAAATCGCCAATTCGTTCTACCGCATCTTCAAAAGAAATATCATCCAGACAAAGGTTCATAAACTTTCGTCTCCTTGGTTCCTTAGTCTTAGGGATTTCTATTTTCGCTCTGACATTGCGTCCAATGATATAGAAGAGAATCGCTGTTGCGATTACTCCAAAAGAATCAAAAAGTGCATCGAGCAGGTCTCCATACCTTCCCGGGATAAAGATCTGGAAGAATTCATCCGCTAAAGCCACAAGGACACCAAGCAGACTCATATAGAACAAACGTAACTTCTTTCTAACTCCATTGACGGTAACAGCCAGTCCAATAAAAAGAGACAGCAGGGCATACTCTGCCATATGTGCCAGCATTCTTACAAGTGTATCCAGTGCTTCCAGTGCCTCCGCCTGTGCGATTGCCGTGTAGTCCACACCACTCTTTACAGAATTGACCAATTGGAGTGTCAGATACTGACTGGATTCCTTCGAAGCCACTCCTGTCTGTGAAGATAACACAAAAATAACCAGAATCATAATCAACGCCGGTATCCAGGCTATCGTATTTCTTACCGTTTTCTTGCCAGTCAGCCAGATATATCTTAAATTAAGTGCCAGATATCGTTTCATCAGTCTTTTGGGATCTAGCATCATCCTGTAAATCCAGTCCAGACTACACTTTCTCATCCATTTGGGTGCCTGCTTCAATACTCCGGCGCACACATCCAAACCATATCCTACTGCAATGGTTACCCCGTCAAAGCATTTAGCATGAGACGCAACCCATTCCTCCTGAAAAGGCATTCCCAGTCCTACCCAGATCATATCAGCAGCGGATTTTTGAATCATCTTTGTTACTTCCTGATCCTCGTCTTCCTCCATAGCATGAAATGGTGGTGCATAACTTCCGACAATTCTCAGTTTAGGATACTTCATAAGCAGATGCTTCTTAAGCTGTTCCAGATTTTCCTGCGTCGAACCATATAAGAATTGGGTTAGTCCGCGTTCTTCAGCCATGGCAAAGGACTTCTCCATAAAATCTACGATGTCGATTCTGGCAGCATTCGGATAGCCCTGCGTATTCATTTCAACACTAAGCTGTCTGCTGTTTGGCAGTGTCATTGCTGAATGATTCAGAATCTCACGATACGCTTCCTTCTTTCTGGCATACATTACCGTATTGACACTAACATTACAGATATACTGACCTTTTAGGCCTTCTTTGATTCCCTCACCTAAAAAAGCCACCGCTTCCGATGCGGTGGCTGCCGTAAGCTTCGTATTCAAAATCGTACACCTTAAATCACGAATCATAGGCCTGCTTCTCTTCCTGTGTCAATCGTTACTGCCAATACTATATAATTGTTTTAAAATAGTCAATCGTTTTTACTAATCCTTCTTCTAAAGGAATGGCCGGTTCCCATCCAAGCTCCTTCTTGGCCAGATCAATTACAGGTTTTCTCTGTAAAGGATCGTCTGATGGCAACGGACGATATACAATCTGCGAAGTACTGTTGGTAAGGCGAATGACCATCTCTGCCAATTGCTTAATCGTAAATTCTTCGGGATTACCGATATTAACCGGTCCTGTAAATCCTTCCCTGGAATTCATCAGTCGAACCATACCCTCAATCAGATCATCCACATAGCAGAAGCTTCTGGTCTGGCTACCATCTCCAAATACCGTGATGTCTTCTCCTTTAAGAGCCTGAACAATAAAATTAGAGACCACTCTTCCATCGGCCGGATGCATATTCGGTCCATAGGTATTAAAAATTCTCATTACCTTAATATCAAGATGATGCATTCTGTTATAATCAAAGAACAGAGTCTCTGCAACTCGCTTCCCTTCGTCATAGCAGGAACGGATTCCAATCGTATTGACACATCCCCTGTAGCTTTCCGGCTGTGGATGTACTTCCGGATCTCCATATACCTCAGACGTTGATGCCTGCAGAATTCTTGCATGTACTCGCTTGGCAAGGCCTAACATGTTCATGGCACCAATAACGCTGGTTTTGGTTGTTTTAATTGGATTATACTGGTAATGCACCGGACTTGCAGGGCAGGCAAGATTGTAAATCTGATCCACCTCCAAATGTATCGGTTCAATAATATCATGGCGAATAAATTCAAAATAGGGATGTCCAAGTAAATGTCTAATATTGTTCTTATTTCCTGTATATAGATTATCCAGACAAATTACATCATTTCCTTCCTGAATTAAACGATCACAAAGATGTGACCCCAGAAAACCGGCACCTCCGGTTACCAAAATACGTTTTCCCATTTGTTGCCTCCTTCATTATTTTTTAAGTAAAATTCTTATATATGGTGTCGCAGAATGATATATGGCCGGAAAAAAGCCATAATTCTTTCTCACGAAATGATACCAGTCTTTTCTTGGAAGTCCCTTGGGGCCTTCCTTTTTTTTCAACCGTTCCCGGCGCGTTAAAGTACAGTCCCGCCAGGTATTGGCATTGTCGTTATCATCACATACACCTACATAATCCGAAGAACTAATGATTCGAAGTCCCAACTTATGAATCGACATTCCATAATCATAATCCCCCATACTATGGACATAAGCTGGATCGAGGTTTCCGGCTTTTATAAAGGTATCACGTCCCATCAGTATGCAGTTGCAATTAAAGGTATCACACTCCAGAACTTCCTCTGTTGGGTCCTGTAATGCGAATCTTGCAAAATGTCTGGATAACATTTTTACGCCACCATAACTTGTTTTACCCTGATGATCCCTGGTTGCGCCAACGATTACATCTGCGTCTGTCTGCTGTAATCTCGTAAGAAGCGGTTGCATCATATTGGGATAAAAAGTGACATCATCATTCACCAGCATAACATAATCGTAGTGTTCACAATTCTTCAGTGCATAATCAAGTGTATGAACCATACCGCCATTCCAGAACAAATTACTGGTACCGTTAAGAATAATCGTATCTTCATTCATTGCCCGGATTGCATCACTGGTTCCATCTGTACTCGCAGCATCAGTAATCACAAAGGAATAGTGATATTCTGTCCCATTATTCAGCAGCGACCTGATACATTCGATAGTCTGTTGTTTTCGGTTAAAGCATGTCATCAACACCGCAATATTGATTTGTGATTTTTCCTGTTCCATGCCAGTCTCCTAGATTCTGCCCGTTTATTATAACTAAATTTTAATACACTTACAACCGGATCTCCATTGGAATCCTATTAAAAGCTGCAGATTCGCTTTCCGCTCAGATGAAAGAGAATGCGACTCAGGCGATCCACATTCTTCTTCATGGACGGTTTGTTTCGTTCTTCCGACTTTTGATAAATCTGATAGACATAACGGCACCATGCAGTGTTGCATCGGCTGACGCCCAATTCCTTTTGCAGAAGATAGATTTCTAACTTTCGCTTTGCATTATCCTGACCGGTTTTATTATCCTCATACATTCGATAAACAGAATAAGGTTCATGAGAATAATAGACCTGACACTTTCCAAACATCCCGATAAAAAATTTCCAATCAAATACATAGTGATAATTCTCATCCAGACATAAGTCTGTTTTTCGCCAGAATACCGAAGGCTGAACGATATAATACCACCTGCTCAGAACCCACTTGGGTACCTTACGATCTGATTCATTATATTCTGTCATTTTCTTGGATTTATCGCAATACCATCCATCTCCAACAATGACACCAACGTCACTTTTCTGGTTGAAATGGGAATCTACTTTTGTAAAGACTTCATAATCGAAGAAAAAATCATCAGAATTAAGCCAGCAGACAATCTCTCCGGTTGCCATTCTTAACCCCTTATTAATTGCCTCTGCCTGTCCATGATCCTTCTCTCTAAGATATCGGATTCTTATATCTTTCTTCTGGTACTCTTCTACAATCTCTTGCGTACCATCGTCAGAGCAGTTGTCAATAATAATGTATTCCAGATTCTGATGTGTCTGGCAAAGTACAGATTCTATTGTATCTGCGATATACTCAGCCTGGTTCCAGGTCGGAGTAATCACTGTTATTTTACTCATTCCTAATTCTTCCTACCTTCTTGCAATTTGACTTATACTGCTAAGTTTTCTATACAGCTCCCGAATCACTCCATAGCCGCCATTGGACTTGGATATCCAGTCAGCAATTGCAAGTATCTCTTCCTCTGCATCTGCCGGAGCTCCCCGGAATCCGGTAATCATCATTGCATCATAATCATTCAAATCATTACCGAGGAACAGGACATTTTCCAATGCTATCTTCTGTTCTATACAATAATTCTGTAGAATACTCCTCTTATCTTCCACTCCGTGAATGATATCAATTTGGAGTTTCTCCGCCCGCCTTTTTACTACTTCGTTCGTCTCTGTGGAAATAATCACCTGCAAAATTCCCATTTTCTTAATCTGCGCAATTCCATAGCCATCACCACGGTTCACCATCACACTCTCAACCCCATGCTGATCCACCATGACCCGATTATCCGTCATAACACCGTCAAAATCATATACAATTAAAGAAATATGTTCCCATGGTTTTTGCTGCTTCATACAATTGCCCTTTCCTGTAATGAATCCTATTTGCTCAACTTTTTTCGCACATAATCCAGTATTTTTTTCATTCCAAAATATTTATGTATATATGCTTTATCATACTCAGTATCCCGTTTAACCACATTACCTTTCTCTATCGGAAAATGCATTTGTCCATAGGAAAAATCTTCTGTACTGCCTTCCTTGGTATGTGTTGCATCTTCTCTGTCAAAGCCAATATTTCTAATTAAATTCTCTCGGGGTACGATGCCTAATCCCTTGTTTTTATGTCTGCAATAATCCCACTGTATATCCCAGGTATCTTTCTTCTTCGTGTACACGCTCTCTATATTGCGTTTTAGGAACAGATAAGCCAGTCCGCTCTGAACACATCTAAAAGAATGATTTTTTTTCATTTCCGGCCAGTCCCTTACATCTGGATCATATAGCTTCCAGGCGCGTCGCCAGGTTGCCCATCCCCAAATGCTTGAGAAACAGGAGAAGGTATATGGCTTAGTCATCGCATACTTCTTCATCAGGTTCGTTCCTGATACCATCATCACACGTGGGTTGTCACAATAATACGTTAACATTTCCTGACAGAATCGGAAGAATTCCGGACAGGGAATCACATCATCCTCAAGAATGATTGTTTCTGTCTCCTGTTCCA
>JAKQFQ010000438.1 GCA_029558315.1 Bacillota bacterium | reverse complement strand
CAAGAAAAGCATTTAAAAGGGCATTTGGACATTAAAACAAAGTACCTATAAATAGGGCTTATTTGGTGATCAAAAAAACAGAAAAATATCATTGAAGAAAAAGATTGGGAAGTTGCCAACGTTTACTTGACACAAACATCCAAACCGTCATAATTGATTTTTTATGAAGAAACAGTTATGATATCGTTATGGTTAAACGAGTCAGGGATTATATTGATAAAATGAATTTCATACAGCCGGGAGATACCATTGCAGTCGGTGTTTCCGGTGGGGCAGATTCTGTCTGCCTTCTTAGTATGCTGCGTGAATTATATTCCAGGGATGAGGTGCATTTGCTGGCGGTTCATGTCAACCACAATATACGCAAGGAAGCTAAAGCAGATGAGGAATATGTACAGTTCCTTTGCGAGAGACTTGATGTGGAATTTAGGGCAGTTAGTGTCAACGTGGAGGAGTATGCAGGAGAACATTCTGTGTCTACAGAGGAAGCGGGGCGAAGACTTCGCTATCAGGCATTTGAAGATGCGTTAGCTGATGTTCCACCAATCCGACGAAAGATTGCGGTTGCTCATACGATGGATGATAATGCTGAAACGATGCTGTTGAATCTGTTTCGCGGAAGCGGAGTAAGAGGCCTTGGCGGGATTGCACCACAGAGAGGCTATATCATTCGGCCGATTCGATGTCTTCGCCGTTACGAGGTAGAGGAATATCTTCAGTCCAGAAATATTGATTACTGCACCGATAAGACCAATGAAGAAGATACGTACACGAGAAACAGAATCCGGCATCATATCCTGCCGGAAGCTGTGCGCCAGATTAACGAAAAAGCGATCGAAAAGATGAATGATACCGCGGAGCAGATTTGCCTTGCGGAAGATTATATCGGAATCAGCGTTAACGATGCATATGGTGAATGTGTAATCCAACAGGAAGGACTGCTGGTTATTAAAGGTGAAGAGTATGCCCGGTTGCATCCCTATATCCAGTCACGATTGCTGCATCTGTGTCTTCAGAATCTCTCCGGGACTGCAAGGGATATTTCAGAGGTTCATATTAGCCAGCTGACTGGGCTGTTTACACTTCCGACGGGGCGCGGTATTGATTTGCCATATGGAATTCGGGCCAGGAGACAGTATGAAAACGTGATATTAAAAGTGAATTCCAAACAAACGCAGGCGAAGACACCACCTGCAGCTATGCTGACGGTACCTGGAATTAGCGAAATTGATTCAAAAAATGTTATAGTTTCAACAATCTTTGACTATAATATAGGCATGCCAATTCCGAAAGACAGATATACGAAATGGTTTGATTATGATAAAATAGACAAGGTTCTCTGGTTTCGAACCAGACAGACCAAAGATTATCTGATCATTGATGAAAATGGAAATAAGCAGAAACTGAAGTCCTATATGATTAACGAGAAGATCCCGGAAAATCAGAGGGCGAATTGTCCGTTGATAGCGATGGAAGAGCATGTAATCTGGCTGATTGGATACCGAATCAGCAGCGCATTGAAGGTGACGGAGGAAACGAAGAAGATTCTCGAGATACGATATTTAGGAGGAGAAAACAGTGGCAGAAACAATCAGAGTTATGATTTCTGAGGAAGAAATCGATGCAAAAATCAGAGAAATGGGAGCGAAGATAAGTAAGGATTATGAAGGAAAAGAGATTCATTTAATCTGTATTTTAAAAGGCGGCGTATTCTTTATGTGTGAACTTGCCAAAAGAATCTCAATCCCTCTGTCTATGGATTTTATGTCTGTTTCCAGTTATGGAAATGAGAAGAGCTCCAGCGGTGTTGTCAAGATTGTGAAGGATTTGGATGAGGCAATTGAGGGCAAAGAGGTTATCGTAGTTGAGGATATTATTGATAGTGGAAGAACGCTAAGCTATCTGATGTCAATGTTGCAGGACAGAAAACCCAAGAGCCTGGCGCTGTGTACGCTCCTTGACAAACCGGATCGCCGTACACATGAAGTGCATGTGGACTATACAGGATTTGCAATCCCGGATGAATTTGCAGTAGGATATGGTCTTGATTATGCACAAAAGTACAGGAATCTACCATACATAGGTGTAGTAGAGTCTCAGGAATAATAGGATAAGGAGAAAGATTTTGAAGAAACAGGCAATTGGCTTTTATTTTATTTTAATTATATTCTTAATTATGTTAGCAGCATGGGTTGCGCTTGGACTAAAACCGTCCAATAACTATACAGAAGCGGAATTTCTTCAGGCTGTTTCAGATAATTCAGTCACAGCAATTACAATTACACAGAATAAGGAAGTGCCGACCGGCTCTGTTACGGTAATGCTTGATAACATGGCACCGAAGACCTTTAATGTGACAGACGTTAATGAGATCCGAAGAATTGCGGAAGAAAATAGTATTGCAGTAAGCGTATTAGATGTGCCAAAGGACAGCTGGTTTATGATGTATATGCTGCCTGTTCTGTTAGTGGTTGTGGTCTGCGTGTTCCTGTTTGTTATTTTGAATAATATTCAGGGTGCCGGTGGCGGCAACAGTAAAATGATGAATTTTGGTAAGAATCGTGCACAGCTGATTACCAACAGTAATGTTACCTTTAAAGATGTAGCGGGACTAAAAGAAGAAAAGGAAGATTTGGAAGAGATTGTAGAATTCCTGCGTGATCCCGCAAGATTTACTAAAGTTGGAGCAAGAATTCCCAAAGGAGTCCTTTTGGAAGGACATCCCGGTACCGGTAAAACACTTTTGGCCAAAGCAATTGCAGGAGAAGCAAAGGTTCCTTTCTTTAGCATATCCGGATCTGATTTTGTGGAAATGTTTGTCGGTGTCGGAGCGTCCAGAGTTCGAGATCTGTTTGCAGACGGCAAGAAAAATGCACCATGTATCATTTTTATTGATGAGATTGATGCAGTAGCCAGACGAAGAGGAACCGGTATGGGCGGTGGACATGATGAAAGAGAACAGACATTAAATCAGTTACTGGTTGAAATGGATGGCTTTGGTGTCAATGAAGGAATTATTGTAATGGCAGCCACCAACCGAGTTGATATTCTTGATCCGGCAATTCTTAGACCGGGAAGATTTGACCGAAAGATAAGCGTTGGAGCTCCTGATATGGGCGGAAGAGAAGAAATCCTCAAAGTTCATGCCAAGAGTAAACCGCTGGGAGAGGATGTAGATTTAAAACATGTAGCTCAGACGACAGCCGGATTTACCGGTGCAGATCTGGAGAATTTGTTAAATGAAGCTGCTATTGTTGCGGCGCGCGCCGACAGACAATATATCAACGCAGAAGACATTAAGAAATCCTTTATCAAAGTAGGAATCGGTCCTGAGCGTAGAAGCCGGATTATTTCCGAAAAGGAGAAGAAAATCACAGCGTATCATGAGGCGGGGCATGCGATCCTGTTCCATGTGCTTCCGGATGTGGGTCCTGTATATACCGTATCAATAATTCCAACAGGAGCCGGCGCGGCAGGCTACACGATGCCTTTATCTGAAAAGGATGAGATGTTTATGACCAAAGGGAAAATGCGTCAGGAGATTATGGTGTCTCTGGGCGGAAGAATTGCGGAATCTCTTATCTTTGATGATATTACGACTGGAGCTTCAAGTGATATTAAAAAAGCAACAAGTGCAGCAAGAAAGATGGTTACACGTTACGGAATGTCTGATAACATCGGAACTGTGAACTATGAGAACGAAGACGAAGAAGTATTTATCGGACGGGATCTTGCACATGCCAAAGGATTTAGCGAGAAAAAATCCGGAGAGATTGACGAGGAAGTTCAGAAGATTATTAAGAGCTGTTATGTGGAAGCGCAGAAGGTTATCGAGGAGAATATGGCTGTTCTCCACAGCTGTGCAAAACTTCTTTTGGAAAAAGAAAGAATTACAAAAGAGGAGTTTGAGGAGCTGTTTGATGACCATTTAGACAAGTAAATATGTAATATTGCACAAAAACAACATGCATGTTTTGTAATATTTGTGAATCATTAAGATAGACGAGAAGTCGGAATTTGCTATAATACAAGATGTAACCCCCAATACATTTTATAGTTTTTTGCTATAACCCCATAAGAAAGAAATACCTTCTCTGAAAATGACAGTTATCCGTTAACTGTCATTTTTACTGTCCATTGATCAATCGTAATCTTGAATGAGAATCTTCATATTAATATGTCGTTTCATCATAAATGTTTTAGTGCTCAGAATTTGCGACTGATAATAGGGCTTATCTTGAATAAATTAAAGAATTATTATAGAATATTAACAAAGGGTGTAATTTTCCCAGACAGATGGAGACTTGTTATGGACACAATAAGTAGTAGCTTTACCAATAAAAGCCAGGCATATATAGCAGGTATGCGGCCTATTATGAATAAAAAGGCATTGTTCTCTGATACGACAGCGAACTTCGTCAGACCTGTGCAGCCGACGGCTTATGATCTGGTCACGATTCGATTTCGGACGGCAAGGAATAATATAGATAAGATTGTTCTGGTTGATCGTTTGGGCAAGTACCCAATGGAGAAAACGGATTGGGATGAGCTGTTTGATTATTATAGTGTTGAGATTCAATTGGACAATGAACCGCTGTCCTACTATTTCGAAGTATATGTTGGCAAGATTGTAACTTATTTTGATATACGCGGTGCGGTCAGAACGATAGACGAACATTACAATTTTACGATTATTCCCGGATTCTCGACACCGGATTGGGCCAAAGGGGCTGTTATGTATCAGATATTTGTAGATCGTTTTTGCAACGGCGATACATCCAATGATGTTGAGAACGGAGAGTATTTCTACATAGGAATGCCGACAACACATGTGGCTGATTGGAATCAATATCCGGCAGAGATGGGAGTTGGTGAGTTCTACGGAGGCGATCTTCAGGGCGTTCTGAACAAGCTGGATTATCTTTCAGATCTTGGAGTTGAAGTAATCTATTTTAACCCACTGTTTGTATCGCCGTCTAATCATAAATATGATATTCAGGATTATGATTATATTGATCCTCATTTTGGAACAATTGTTGAAGAGGCGGGCGAAGTACTTCCGGAAGGACAGACGGAAAACAGATTTGCCACCAAATATATCAATCGGGTAACCAATGAGAAAAATCTTGAAGCAAGCAACGAATTATTTGCAAAGGTGATTGCAGAAGCACACGCCAGAGGAATCCGTGTGATTATGGATGGTGTCTTCAACCATTGCGGATCATTTAACAAATGGCTTGATCGCGAACGAATCTATGAGAATGCAAAGGGTTATGCCAAAGGTGCTTATGTTGATGCCGACAGCCCTTATCGGAATTATTTCAAATTTTTCAACGAAACTCAGTGGCCATATAGTCCAACCTATGATGGATGGTGGGGACATGATACACTTCCCAAGTTGAATTATGAAGGGTCAAAGGAACTGTATGAGTATATTCTGAGAATCGGACAGAAATGGGTATCTGCACCATACAATGCAGATGGCTGGAGACTGGATGTGGCGGCGGATCTTGCACATACTCCTGACTTCAATCACCAATTCTGGAAGGATTTTAGAAAGGCAGTCAAACAAGCGAATCCGGAAGCGATTATTCTGGCAGAGCATTATGGAGATCCATCCTCCTGGTTAAAGGGCAGCGAATGGGATACGGTGATGAACTACGATGCTTTTATGGAACCGGTAACCTGGTTCCTTACAGGAATGCAGAAACACAGTGATGACTATCGGGGTGAATTGTATAATAATACCGAAAGCTTTATTGGAGCAATGAATCACCACGGTGCGAATCTGACAACTCCATCCATGCAGACGGCGATGAATGAACTTTCCAATCATGATCACTCAAGATTTCTGACAAGAACCAACCATAAGATTGGAAGAGTGAATAATCTTGGACCAAAAGCAGCACAGGAGGGAGTAAATAAAGCAGTTTTCAGAGAAGCGGTATTACTGCAGATGACCTGGACCGGTGCACCTACAATTTATTATGGGGATGAGGCTGGCGTTTGCGGATTTACAGATCCGGATAACAGAAGAACCTACCCCTGGGGACAGGAAGACCAGGCACTGATTCGCTTTCATAAGAAGATGATTGCAATCAGAAGAAGATATTCAGAATTTAAGACCGGCTCTATCAAATACCTCTTTACAGACCCTGGTATGATCGCGTATGGAAGATTTGACCGCGAAGGACAATCTGCGGTATTTATCAATAATACAGACAAAGAGATTACGCATGAAATCAATGTATGGGTTCTTGGAATTATGAAAAATGCAACAATGCAGAGAATAATGCTTACTACGGAAGATGGCTTTGATGACAGCAGACAGGAGTACTGGCTGGAGAATGGAAAAGTGTTGATTACTTTACCCAAATTCTCGGCGATGATTTTGAGACATGCAGGCGATGGCGGACTAAAATTATAGCCTTCGTTGTGAATAGTGAAAACACAACAGCTATATTGTTGTGAATATTGCATAATAATTTTGGCAAAAATGAAAATATACTTGCAAATATGTTACCTCTATGCTAAACTTCAAATCAACGGGTGGACTTGCGCCATTCGTAAAACATTTTATATGGGAGGTAACGCAAAATGAAAAAGAGATTATTAGCCCTTACTATGGCAATGATCATGGTTGCGTCTACTCTTACTGCTTGTGGAACAACAGGCACAGAGTCAGACAACCAGACAGCACCTGCAACAGATGCTGTAACAGAAGCATCAGAAGCACCTGCATCAGAAGCACCTGCATTAACTGAGGTACCGACAATGGAAGCACCTAGCACAGAAGGCTGGGATGAGTCCAAGAAGATCTACTACTACTCATGGAATGATGAGTTCGGATCTCGTATGCAGTACGTATTAGACGCATATCCTGAATATGCTGAGTACGTAGAGTATGTTAACCTTGGTGTATCCGGAACAGACGGAACATACCAGACAGCTATTGATACAGCTCTTACATCTGGTGACAAATATCCTTCTATCATCGCTATGGATAACGACGTTGCTAAGTACTACACAGAGAACGACGACGTAACAGTAGCTTTGGATTCAGTGGGTATTACTAATGACATGTATGCTAACGCTTATCAGTACACAATTGATTACGCTACATACAATGGATCACTTAAGGCTCTTACATGGCAGGCAACACCGGGATGTTTCACATACCGTGCTAGCATCGCTGAAGAAGTTCTTGGTGTATCTGAACCTGCAGACGTTCAGGAATATGTAAAGGATTGGGATACATTCTTTACAACAGCTGAAACAATGAAAACAGCAGGTTATGCTATGATTTCTGGTCCTGATGATGTTAAGTATGCTATCTGGGATCAGCAGACACAGCCTTGGGTTACTGTAGCAGCTGATGGTTCTGAAACATTAACTCTTGATGGTTCTGTAACAGAGTATTTTGAGACAGCTAAGAAGCTTTTCGATGCTGGTTACACAGACGGAACATCTATGTGGTCTGATTCTTGGTCAGCTAACTTCGAAGGTGACGTATTTGGTTACTTTGGATGTACATGGTTCGTTTACTGGTGTATCGCTACAACAGAAGACAGTGAAACAAGCTCTTATGGAGATTGGAGAATCTGTGCTGGTCCTGTTGGATATCACTGGGGTGGAACTTATGTAGCAATCGCAAAAGATTGTCCTAACCCTGAATTAGCAGCTTTCTTAGTATATTCACTTTGCTGTGATGAAGAAATCATGTACACACTTGCTTGTGATACACTTGACTTCGTAAACAACAAAGCTGTTATCGAGAGAGAAATCGCTAATGGTGATGGCGCTTCACCTCTTCTTGGTGGACAGAACCCTGTAGAAGTTTGGGGTGAGTCAGCTAAGACTATTGACTTAAGCAATGCTTCTTACCTTGATTCTGCTCTTAAGGCAATCATGGATAAGGCATCTGAAGCTTACAATGCAGGTACATTGACATCTGCTGAAGAAGCTGTTCAGTATGTAAAGGATGAGGTTGCTTCTCAGTACGATTACATTACTGTAGAGTAATTCCAGATTTTATTGATTAACATGTAACACTTTGCTATGCATCGATATTGCTTATTGCATATCGGTGCATAGTTTTCAAAAAAGGAAGTAATTATTATTAACAGGTATAGCGATACTGAATCTTAACGAATTGGGAGTGACGCTGTGAATAAAATCAAACGCAAAACAGTTGAATATGGTAAATATGGATATTATTTCATAATTCCGTTTTTTTTAGTATTTATAGTTTTTCAGTTATATCCTCTTTTGTACACTTTCTACACTTCGTTGTTACAGGTACAGAAGGTTGGACGTAATTCTTCTGAGGTGGTTTTCTGCCTTGGTAATTTTACAGATTATGTTTTTAAACAAGGAAACGAATTTTGGCCCGCAGCAGGTGTAACTGTTGTATTGTGGATACTTAACTTTGTTCCACAGGTTGCATTATCTTTACTTCTTGCTGCTTGGTTTACCGATGCACACAATAAATTAAAGGGTCAGGGTGCATATAAAGTTATCATGTACATGCCTAACATTATTACTGCTGCAACAATCGCCGTATTGTTCTTCAGTTTGTTTGATGTACATGGATCAATTACAGGTATCCTTAGAAATATGGGAGTTGTAGTTGGAGAAGACAGTATTTTAACACATGGACCGGCATCTTTCTTTGTCATTGCATTTATCCAGTTCTGGATGTGGTATGGAAATACGATGATCGTCCTGATTGCAGGTATTATGGGTATCAGCCCATCCCTGTATGAAGCAGCAATGGTTGATGGTGCTTCCGGAACACAACAGTTCTGGTTAATTACACTTCCATTGTTAAAACCGATTATACAGTTTACATTAGTAACTTCTGCAATTGGTGGTTTACAGATGTACGATATTCCTAAGTTGTTCAATAATGGAAAACCATTGGTCAATGTAGGTAATACAACGATTGAATCTACTAGAACAATTGTTATGTTGATTAAACAATATGTTGATGCTGGTAGCAAGCAGAACTATGGACGTGCTGCAGCTTATTCAGTTGTATTGTTCGCAATGACCCTTGTGGTCAGCCTGGTGTTCTACGCGCTTACCTCTGAGAAAAAAGAGAAGAGAGCATAACAGAACATAAATTATTGGAAATGGAGGATATTTGAGATGGCTGGAATAACTGTCAATCAGACAGAAGATAGAAAAAAGACAAAGTTTGCAAGACCGATTCGATATACAGTCAGTATTTTGCTTTGTCTGTTAAGTTTGTTCCCATTCTATGTATTGTTTATTAACTCTACATTGGAATCAAATATTATTAAACAAGGTATTCATTTGATTCCTGGTAGCTTTTGGGCGGCAAACTATGAGAAATTAACGAATAAAACAGATGTGGTTTCTACGGTTTCTGTATGGGAAGCTATGCTGAACAGTTTGATTATTACTGTACCAGCTACAATTTTGCAGATTTATTTTGCTTCTCTTACCGCATATGCGTTAACAGTATATCGTTTCAAACACAGAAATCTTGCATGGGGCTTCATTTATGCAATTATGATGATTCCTACACAGGTTTCCATCGTAGGTTTGATTAAGGTTTGCTCTGTTACGAATATGTATGGAACATACTGGCCGTTAATCATTCCCGCAATTGCAGCACCTACTACTGTATATTTCATGAAGCAGTATATGGAATCCAGTTTCTCGCTTGAGATTGTGGAAGCTGCCAGAATTGACGGATCTAATGAATTTAGAACATTTAATACAATAGCGATTCCTTTGTTAAAGCCGGCTATGGCTACACAGGCAATTTTTGGTTTTGTTGCATCATGGAATAACTTGTACACACCTTCCATTTTGTTGGCAACAGAGCAGGATAAACGTACAATGCCTATGTTCGTTGAAGCTTTAAAAGCTAATGACAAACAAAGAGATTTTGGTGAGATTTACATGGGATTGTTTATCACTGTAATCCCTATTATGATTGCATATTTCTTGCTGTCCAAGTACATCGTTTCTGGTGTAGCACTTGGTGGTGTTAAGGAGTAATAGCTATCATTCTCATTCGTTAAAAGTATAAATATAAGTGCAGTTTCATAGATGTGTTTTATCTGTGTAATTGCACTTTATTTATTGTTTTTTGCAGTGTCCTGTGATAGTATGCTTTTATCGTATGCGAATTAATTTCGTAGCTTGGAGGAGATTATTATGAAAAAGAATAAAGGAAGTCTGATGAAGAGACTATGTGTCTTTGCGTTATGTGTGCAGATGACATTTTCGCTTCTATTGACCGGTTGTGGAAGTAAGTATGATCAAGTGATTTCTGTTACAGACGCTGCTGCGTCGCAGGTAATGGTGATTGGTGATTATACGGTTACATTGAGTGATGTCTATTTGTATTTGATTCAGTATATATATAACTATTCATTGACATCGGCTGATTTGCAAACAACGGATTCAGCATCAATAATGAATACGGTAATAGCTGAGATGAAATTGGAGTATGTGGAGTATCAGCTGGCGAAGCAGTCAGGAATCACGATGACAGAAGAACAGATTAATCAGTCTTATGCTAGTGCAGAAGCATTTACTGAGTTTTTTGGAGAAGACTTTTTGAATAGTTATGGTGTTGCAAAGTCGGATGTTCAGGCACTGTTTGACAGACAGATGTATATTACGGCCATTACAGAAAAAGCAACGCAGGATATGACCAATGATTATCTGGCACAATATGAAGAAGAATATGCTGATTTGAAATTTACAAGTGTATATTATGCATTGTTCCCAAGTATTCAATATGATGAGAACGGCGAACCGATAACAGATGCAAGTGGTAATCATGTCACATTAACTGATGCAGAACTGGCAGAGCAATTAGCAAAAGCAAATGAATTAAAAGATAGAGCGATTGCCGGTGAGAGTATGGAAGACCTCGTACAGGAGTATGCAATTGAGTATTGTTCCGGTGTTGAGAAGAATTATGTAGGTGCTTATTCTGCAGAGTTAAACGAACTTATCGCCACTCTGGAAGTCGGACAGATTTCTGATGTTATTGAAACTCCGGCGGGATATATGGTTGTTCGTATGGATAATAAAGATGATCAGGAGTATAGAGACTATATGATTCAGTCTCTGGCATATCAGTCAGCCGGCAGTTTGCTCCCGACGATGCAGGAGAACTGGATGAATGCTTCCGGAGTTGTTAATGTATTTCCGGATGATACAGTATTGGCTTCAATTGATTTGACTAAATTATGTGATGTAATGAATGCGAATAATCTTGTGATCAGTTCGGGAGAGAATAATGGAAGCAACTAATGAAGGAAAAGAATCGAAAATTGCAAGATTCCTCGAGGTATTTGGCAATATATTTACTTTAAATGTATTATTTGCAGTATCCTGTATTCCGGTAATTACAATTGGACCTGCGCTGGCTGCAATGTACTCTGTGGCATTGAAAATGGTTCGAAAGGAAGAAGGACCTATCTGGAAAAGCTATAAAACAGCATTTGCAGAGAACTTCAAAAAGTCCATTCTGGCCTGGCTGATAGTTCTTGCTGCTCTTTTCATTATCTGGGGAGAGTATGTGTATGTTTGTAATTTCGAGGGAAATATTGCCGCAGCTTATATTGTTGTCATTGTGGTAGAGTTGGTTCTTATGGCATTTACCTTGCCGTTTCTGTTTCCTTTGATTGCTCGATATGATAATACTTTAGCGAATACATTCAAAAATGCTTTCCTGCTTTCTGTTAGTAACTTTGGCAGCTGGCTTAAAATCTTTTTGGCCTGGTTTGCACCATTGTTTCTATCAATCTGGTATCCTGAGATTTTTCTGCTTACATGGTATATGTGGTTGCTGTTAATTTTTGGACTAATTGCATATGGAACATCTTTTACAATGAGAAAAGTATTTGATAAGATATCAGAAGTTCAGGGAGCAGCGGATAAAAAGGAAGAGGAAAATTAGTACTTTTGAACAAAGAATCATAGAAAAATCCAACTTGTAAAAAAAAATTAACTATGTTACTATAATGATAGTTAATTTTGGGTAGTAAACTCGGCCGAACGTATTGGTGGGAATAGTCGGTACGTCTAAAGGGAAGGATTAGTGCTATGGTAGATGTTAATCAGATCATGTTTGAGATGATCAGAAAATGTAATTGCATTGCAACCAATAATGTCAACGAGATTGAAGAGATTGTTGATACAGGACTGGAAAAGACCGAGGAAAATATTCAGAAGGTTGCATTGGAATACCTTGATGAGAAAGGTTACGCAAGAAGAATTGATAATCTTGATCGTGCGAAACAACACATTATAGAAAGTTCTATGTATTCGGATACGGTTCGTGTGAGAAAGAAACGTGAGATGGTTGAAGATCTTCTTACAGAAGCTTCAGAAGAAGAACTCGAGAAGATGCTAAATGTATGTACATTAGATAATCTGATGAAGATGAATGAAAAGATGGATACTCTGGTGAACAGACAGTACGAGTATACAGTTGAGATACTGAGTGATATCCTTTCAGATGCTGACAATGTTGGTAATAGTCTTACGGAATTTGAATCATTTCGCATGATGCTGAATCGATATGCGAAGAATGGTTGGAGAATGGTAAGTGTGACTGCTCGTGAAGGAACCAATCATAGATTGTCTATGAGCGGATTTCAGACTACAACGAGACAGGTGGTTGTGGTATTCGAGAGAATGCTTGGCCGATAATAACTTAATGCATATAATAAAGAGGACAATTTGTTCTCTTTATTTTTTGCTCTTTTGGTAAAATCCTGTTATGATAAAGAGGCAGAATAAATTCTACAGATGGAGGTTTATATGGAGGTTTTAATTTATTTAATAGTTATGATCGTTTTTTGTGGGGTTGCAATCAGTAAATCAGCAAAGAATGCAGGCAATAACAAGAATAAGAATGGACAGCAAGGCATGAATTCATATAAAGGGAGTTATCCGAATGCCCAGCAAGGCATGAATTCATATAACGGAAATTATCCGAATGCCCAGCAAGGAAATATACCCAGAACACAGATGCCTTCTACCCAGAACAATGCATCTCAAAGACCGCAGCAGACACCGGTGCAGAAATCAAAGGCTGTACCAATGCATACGCCTGGATCTTCACAACCATCGATGCAACCGCTTAAGAAGGAGATGACTACGGTAGAGTATCTTGCTGATAAAGCACAGAAGGAAGAAATGAGCCAGAAGCAGGCAAGCTTTGATGAGAATAAAGCACGTAATGGAAATATTCAATTAGCGATGAGAATTCCTGACAGTGGTATGGTACCTGCCGGTTTTTTTGTTAAAAAATGTAGTTATTGCGGGGCTGAGAATATGCTCAAACATGGAGAAAGAAGACTGACGCTGTGTTATTTCTGCCAGACGAAGATGTAGCAATATAGGAAACGGAGAAAAGCAATGAAGATAGTAACAACCAATGAAATAACAAAGACAGTCAAAGAGATGTGTATTGAAGCAAGTCACTTTCTGTCTGATGATATGAAAAATGCTTTAGATACTGCAAGTAATCATGAGAAATCTGAATTGGGCAAGCAGATTCTTGACCAATTAAAGGATAACCTGAAAATTGCAGGAGAAGATATGATTCCAATCTGTCAGGATACCGGTATGGCAGTACTGTTTATTGAAATTGGGCAGGATGTTCATATTGAAGGAGGCTGGATTGAGGATGCAATTAATCAGGGAGTCCGAGAAGGCTATACAGAAGGATATTTGAGAAAATCTGTAGTGAAATGTCCCTTAAAACGAGAAAACACCAAGGACAATACTCCTGCGGTAATTCATTATTCCATGATCCCTGGGGATAAGATTCATTTAACACTTGCACCTAAAGGCTTTGGCAGCGAAAACATGAGTAGAGTATTTATGTTAAAACCAGCTGATGGTGAGGAAGGTGTAAAAGAAGCAATATTAACGGCAGTAAGAGATGCGGGACCTAACGCGTGTCCGCCGATGGTGGTTGGAGTTGGAATTGGCGGAACATTTGAAAAATGTGCATGGTTGGCCAAAAAGGCTTTGACAAGACCGGTAGATCAACGATCTGCAATTCCTTATATCAAAGATATGGAGAATGAACTGTTACAGAAGATTAATGCTACAGGAATTGGACCCGGAGGCTTAGGTGGGTATACTACAGCATTTGCTGTAAATATCGAAACATTTCCAACGCATATTGCCGGATTACCGGTTGCAGTTAATATTTGTTGCCATGTTAATCGACATTCCGTGCGGGAACTGTAAATCAGAAGAACCTGAAATTATAGTGATTGTGTAGTATGAATAACAGGAGGACATCAATGGAAAAATACATAGAGGCACCTATTTTACCTCAAGACATACAAGAACTCAGAGCTGGAGATATGGTATATATTAGTGGAACGATTTACACGGCAAGAGATGCAGCGCACAAGAGAATGCAGGAGACTCTTGAACGAGGGGGAGAATTACCTTTAGAACTGCAAAACAATGTGATTTATTACATGGGGCCATCACCGGCAAGAGAAGGAAGAGCAATTGGCTCAGCGGGACCTACAACAGCAAGCAGAATGGATAAATATGCTCCCCAATTATTGGATTTGGGACTGAAGGGAATGATCGGTAAAGGTAAAAGATCGCAAGCAGTAATGGATGCAATCATAAGAAACAAAGCGGTATATTTTGCGGCGATTGGTGGTGCTGGTGCCCTGCTGTCCAAATCTATTACACAGTCGACGCTGATTGCCTATGATGATCTTGGCACAGAGGCAATTCGCAAGCTGACGGTCAAAAATTTCCCGGTTATTGTAGTAATTGATTCTTTGGGGAATAATCTATATGAAACTGCTATTGAAGAATTCCAACAAATGAAATTCTAAAAGAAAGGTGTAGTTGTATAAGATGGGAAGAATCTTATTGATTGTATTTGGGACATTTTACAGAACGATTTACTATTTTACAAAGATACTAATATACAGTCATCAGAAAAATAAAGATTATGACAAAACATTTCAATTAATTAAAAAGGCATCCATTAATTCCATAAAAACAGCGCGTGTTTCAATGGAAGTGGAAGGACTGGAGAATATTCCAAAAGAGGATGGATTTATCTACTATCCCAATCACCAGGGGTTGTTTGATGTATTGATGTTTTTTGCTTCCTCTCCAAGATGCTTCTCTTTTGTCATAAAAAAAGAAGCAAGCAAAGTGATTTTGCTAAAACAGATCATTGCAGCCACGGGATCGTTGGTTATGGATCGCAAGGATCTTAGACAGTCAGTTAAGGTAATTGAGGAAATGATTGTGGCAGTAAAAGCTAAACGTAATTTCCTGATATTTGCAGAAGGAACAAGAAGCAAGAACGGTAATCAGCTGTTGGATTTTAAAGCCGGGAGTTTTAAGGCGGCCATGCGTTCGGAATGTCCGATTGTCCCGTGTGCACTGATTGACTCCTATCGCCCTTTTGATGAAAAAGGGATTAAGCCACTTACAGTGAAACTGATTTATCTGCCGGCAATTCCATACGAAGAGTATAAAAATTGCAAAAGCAATGAAATTGCATTGATGGTAAAGGGACGGATTGAGAAAGCTATTGCTGAAACGCTTGACAAAGAAAAAACGCTTTAGTATAATGTACCTTGCGTCATCAAATAAAGACGTGAACAGAATAGATTGTTATGAATTCTGCATCTGGAGAAGTACTCAAGAGGCTGAAGAGGCGCCCCTGCTAAGGGTGTAGGTCGTTTGCGCGGCGCGAGGGTTCAAATCCCTCCTTCTCCGTTAAGCTAAAACATCTGTATAAATAGACCGAAATGGTGCTATTGCAGATGTTTTTCTTTTATGCTTCCTCTCCAAGATGCTTGTATTTGATTAGTGAAATGCCTATATTTAGCGAGAACAATGTGATAATGCGAAGCGACACTCTTATAAGAAGAGAAGCAATTCGGAGAAACTATAATAAAGTGCGGAGGGAAAAGGTGAGTAAAATAAGATGGTTTGCATTTGCTGTGATCATTGGTATGTTGTTTTATACGCTTCGTGAAAAGTGTGAGGCTTCTGATTCATTTGCCTATGACTATGGTGTATTTCTAAGCATTGATGGTTCTATGGTGGAGGTCTTGGAGGATTATGAGACTATCGTCATTGATGCACAGTATTTTGATGCACAGGATATATGCAGATTAAAGGAAGAAGGGCATACTGTCATCTCTTATATTAACATTGGTTCTGTAGAGAATTTTCGTGATTACTATGAAGATTATGAAGAACTATTCCTTGGAACTTATGAGAATTGGGAGGAAGAACAATGGGTTGATACCGGAGATCGACATTGGCAACAGTTCATTTTGGAAGAGTTGGCGCCTGAATTGATAGAGAAGGGCATCGATGGATTTTTCGTTGATAATTGTGACGTGTGTTATAACTATAGAGATAACCGCATTTATGATGGAACGATTATGCTGCTGAAGGGATTGATGAAGTATCATAAAACAGTGCTGATTAATGGATGCGATTATATTCTGTCACGTTATGAGGAGCGAAAAGGCAATGTCACAGACATTATGACGGGGATCAATCAGGAGACTGTATTTTCTTCCATAGATTTTGACAACGAAACATTTGGGTATTAGGATAGCGAGATCTCTGATTATTATCGTGAGTACTTGGAACGATATGGAGCGATGGAGGGCGTTACAATCTATCTTTTGGAGTATACACAGGACGCTGCAGTCCAGAAGAAAGTGGAAGAATACTGTGTAACTAATGGGTATTACTACTATATTTCTGATTCCATTGAACTTGATTAAAATATTTAAAAAATTTGATTGACAATGACTTTTTATAGTGTTATTATAAAATTCCACCGCGCAAAAGCGTGCTGGTGGGAACAAAAAAGTTTCAAAAAAAAGAAAAAAGTGGTTGACACAGAATAAGCGTTGTGATAATATAACAACGTTGCGTCAAACAAAGCAACACAAAGAAATACAGAACCTTGATAACTACACAGTAATGCAACCCTGAAAATTTCAAAGAGAAAAATTCAGAGAACAGGTTCGAAAGAACCAAGCAAAACCAAGTAAAAAAGGAAAAGCCAGTTATA
>JAKQFQ010000523.1 GCA_029558315.1 Bacillota bacterium | reverse complement strand
CTCTTCATTGACTGTAAAGGACAACAGAACATACCTGCTCTGTCTCGTTCCTTATAAAAGTCTCCGTAATCTACTCCATGCTTTTTACAATAGGATAGACATTGATCTATATCCATGCCCCATTCAACAAGAGGGTACCGTGTATTTTTCTTCTTTTTTAGATCTACGACCTCTTCAAATGTTTTCTTTCTATCAAATCCACCTTCTAACAAAGGGTATGTATCCCTGTTTTTCATTTTCGCTTTTTCTCGCCGTTCAAACGGATACCCGATATACTGGATAGAATGGCCACAATACCTGTTAATCACATTCACCATTTCTCTATCGTGCCAACGACGGTTATGTACCGGCCATCCGTGTCCATGTCTGTATACTTTTCCTTTATCAGGTCCTTTTTTCCTGACCACCGGAATCTTATACAAAATATCTTCAAAGGAAGGATCGGGTTTCAAAACAATCAGTTTCAATCCTGTTAAGGATTTCAATTTCTTTAATGCTCTTTTCATAATAGGAAATTCCCACCCAGAATCAAAAAACACCATTTCATCCAGGGGCATGTTTTCTTCAAGCATTCTTAACACCATAGCGGTGCTACATTTTCCACCCGATACACTGGCAACATATTTCATCTCATCATCCTTATTAACTAATAAATGTTTCTACTACATTCTAATAAGCATCGTTTATACAATTTGTATGTACACTACTATCCCCTCTCTATTATACATTTCACCCATCTATTCCAAAAAACATCTCTACAAAAAACATCTCCCTTTTTCCAGATTCCAGAGTCCAGCATCTTTCTTTCATCACCCAGCATCGCCTCTCATCAACCAACCACCGGTATCCAGAGTCCAGCGGTCGCGGCTCTCCCAGGTATTCAGGATCGACCTCCCAGGTATTCTGGTATTCTGGATATGGTATTCAGGATCGACCTCCCAGGTATTCTGGTATTCTGGATATATTTATTTTTCTTTCGTGTAATAGGTCATGTTGGATTGTTTCTTATAGTATGAATCTTATTTTCAATCTATTACTCTGCTCTTATTTTTCAAAATAAAAATAACCTAATAACTAATATACAATTCCTATGTATATATAATAATTAGTATTATAAACTGATAATGTTAGCGTCCAGCATCTCTACCAGGGCCTTGTCGTGAGATACGATTAAAAACTGAATACCTAATTCATCAGAGATGCGTTTCAACAGAGCACCGGCAACTGGATGCAGGTCCTTCGACAGGTTCTTAAAAGGTTCGTCAAGCAACAGAATTCTGGAAGAACCGGAGATCAGGATGCAGGAAATTCTCAGAGAAAAAGAAAGAATATCACAAACACCCCCGCCGACAGAAGAAAGCGGATCTTCACATACAAGAGAATCTCTGGTTAACAAGTAATCAATTTCAGTACGATTTCGCTTCTCAACGAAAGAGACCTGGAAAGTATACGGATCTGGAAACACGGCTTCTAAGGCCATGGTTGCAATCACAGACAATTCATACGATAACTGGTTCTGGGTTTCAATTGCGGTCTGCTTTAGAACAGACTGGGCTTTTTCAGTGAGAGTTAAAAGGGAGTCCAGATCAGAGAGTCTGGACTTCAGATCAGTGATCTCACGCTTTAGTATGCGATACTCGGCTTCTAAGACAGAAACTTGTTTTTGTAATTGCTGGAGCATAGTGAAGAATACCCTCTCTCAGGACTTCATACAATGGTATGTGTCCTTTTACGCTTTCTATATTGTTTTGCTTTCTCGTAGCGATAAATCCATTCCATGCGATCTCTTTTCAGACATCGGATCACAGCAAGAGTCCTCCTGGATGTGCAAGAGGACTCTGTGCTGGAACGAACACGAAGTGTTTTAATCAGATCTGTATGAGAAAGTATCTGTTTCTTCAAATAAGGAAGAATCTGGACATCGGTCTTACGATACTTTTTCAGCAGGTGTTTCGTCTTTTGATCCAGTTCCATTGATGGACTCCAGTTTCATGACGGCTTCCTCTACGGACAACCCGGAGGAAAGAGCAATCACATTGATATGAGATTCGGTTAGAATCTGGATCGCCTTGCTCAGGGCTGTAAAAGAGATTTGACCGACCTTATTCAGGTTACTCTGTTGAACTGGTTCCGGTCTACGGACTTCTGGTTGTAATGTAGGTTTCATAGGTTTCTCCTGGGTTAGATCTACAGTTTGTCTTGCATACATATTGTTCATAATAGGAACATCCTATACTACAAATCAAAAAGCGATTGCAGAACTATTGATTCAGGGCAGGGATCTCATGTCCTTTTGCTAATTCTTCTATATAGGATACCAGATCTCTTCGAAGGTAGACTGGATCCAGGACAAAGCCGACAGCCTTGACATGACGTTCAAGAATCTGTCCGGCACCGTCTGCTACTATTTCTACAGTAACGGAAAAGCCGTTTGGGTTAAGGTCTGTTAAACTCGGAGGTGTTATGGATTCTGGCATTGTATTTTCCTTTCAGGAGGGTATTAAATTAACATCATACAAGTCATCTGGACAAGTATTCTGATAATCTTACTTGATTGCTTCATCTCTACTGCCTATGGTGTCATTTTCTAAGTGAATACCAAGTTGGGTTATGAAAATATGGTTCGCATACTCAGTACCGCCAGTAGCCGCAATACGTTTTACTCGGGCTTTAATCTGGGTACCTATTTTATTATTAGTTAGAGCAAGATCGCCCATGTCCAGGTAAAAGTGGGTCAGATCTGCAGAACCGGTTGGTATGGTTAACTCTGCGGTAAGGGGTGTTGCTTCTGCCCAAACTTCACCTGAATCTGCAAATGCCAGGTATACAGTGAACTTTGCAAAACGATCGGAACCGGTAGAATTGGCACCATCTAATGCCAAATGTAAATGTACATGACCGGCAGTACCTTCCTTCCATCCGTGATTTACTTCATTAGCACCGATATCTATATAGTCATTCACATCAAATTTAAATTCACCGGTGTTCGTTGTAAACGATGTATCCCAATCTGGGTAATTAGCACCTGGGACACGACCACTGGATATATTGAATTGTATATCGTCGTAAACAGTATCATCTAATACTAAGGTAGCACCGTCGTGATGCATTAGATCGTCCCAGGAACCACCGCCTACATTATATGTACTAAAATACAGGTTGCCACTACCGTCATCACCAAATCTCCAGGTATCCGTGTCTAATGGATTTAACGATCCGGATCCAAAATAGATATAGTTATCAGTATTACCCAACATTACTTTAATAGCACCGGTACTCCATTGTACAACAGAGACCCCAGTTGCAGTAGCACTAATATCACCTGCATATCCAAAGAGCCAGTCTCCACCAAGTGTTAACGGGCCCAACCCCCTGG
This sequence comes from Bacillota bacterium, assembly GCA_029558315.1. Lineage (GTDB taxonomy): Bacteria > Bacillota > Clostridia > Lachnospirales > Lachnospiraceae > NK4A136. The sequence continues at coordinate 15,604 of JAKQFQ010000523.1, read as the reverse complement.
CATCTATGAGATTGAGATCGAGATCCAGGAAACCTGGTAATATTCTATACATTCCGAATCCTGCTATTCGGGTTCTGGCATCAGAACCAGTTTCCGTAGCATACACAACAATCTCTGATCCTGTTTCTCCGCTGGTATGTATCTGTACGGTCTCCGCAAGAACGGCACCACATTGACCCCAGGTACCGTTACCGTCTCTTGCCTCAAAAACAAGACCACCTACTACATCGTTATCTACCAGGTACCCAGGACTTGCAGAAGTGCCTCTCGTTGCACGAAATGTAAGAGTGTTATGTAACACACCCGTATAGTAATTCGTTAGGATGTCATTTAATGATGCCGCTGATACACTCCTTGTCTGTCCTGCGGTCTCCAGTTTAAGGACTTCTACACCTGCTATGTCTAAGGAAATGAGGGTATCACTGCCTTCTATTAAAGTATCTTCATTTTCGTTAAAGGCAACCCCGCCCAATAGAGTAGATAAACCCTCTGCAAGAATTGTACCCCCGTCATCATAAACCGTTTTTAACGCAGAAAGTGTATTGGCTTCAATATCACCTGTGAGTATAATACCTGCTCCTATGAAGTTACCTTCAGTAGTGATGTTTCCTTCGGCATAAACGGTACCACCAGTACCGTAAGAATCCAATTGAGCCAGAAAAGTATTGGCCTCTACCTGGGCAGAAAAGACACCATTAGCCGCTGTTAGGTCCGTTTCTGTTATCAGGTCGCCAGTAAAGGAACCAGTGGCCGCTGCCAGGTCGCCAGATAAATCTAAAGACAGACCTGTTAAAGCACCGCTAAAAGAACCGGATGCACCAGTGAACACACCCAGTACATCTAAATCCACCGTGGTGGTAGAACCAGTAACATCTAAATCACCTCCGACATCTACGTCATCATCTGTTTCCAGGGCTCCTACAAAAGAAAACGGACCCGTTAATGTCATAACATCGTCGCCCGTGTTTTCTATAGATGGTCCTACATCAGGATGATCAAAATCGCTTGCAAACACAATCTTTGATACGGCCGTTTCTAAAGTAAATTTGTTACCCATTAAAGATCTCCTTATTGTTCTATGGTAACATTATTGATATAAAGTCCTACAGAAGAGGCTCCAATAGAACTGTTACAATGTTGAACTTTCATGTATGAAAAGAAATATGGATTTTCATCTATACGTATGTTCCAGTAAACTGCAAAACTGGTTTGGACAATTGGTAAATTGATTACATAAGACGGAAAACTTGCCTGATATATATTAGGTGTTTTAACGATTTTATTCACAGTATCTATACTGACGATACGCCTCCAGTTAGAAACCAGATATACAATCGCATTAACGGCATCCACCTCGTAACCGGCAATAACGGATGCCGCTCCCAGATCGTAATAAGGAGAACCCGTTGTATATCCATCTTCAAACGAGTATCCTGTAAAATCAAGGATATCATCAGTACCCATTGTTATGTTCCAGATTGTATCCCCGTCATAAGTCGCTTCGTTTTCGTTAATAGCGAAGGTTAACTCGAATAGACCAGAAATCTGGGTATCCCAAGGACTGCTATCGTTATCAGGGACCAGGAATGTAGATGCACTATGTGAACCCACCATATTGAATTGATCTAAATACTCTTCTTCATCATAAATACTTTCGTATTGATACCAACTTGTGTATTGTCTGTCTTTGGTTTCTGAATCGGTAAACAATCTGATGTTAAATAGTGATAACACAGATAAGGCATCAAAATAAAAGTATCCGGTCACCGTTGTATCGGAAGAAGTGAATCCTTTTGTTTTATACGTGGACGCGGCCGTGGATACATTATAGAGTTGACAACCAAATGCAGTGGGTCTTGTTTTATCAGGATCTACCGTTAATGTGGCGGTAACACGGATCGTACCACCTTGCAGAATCTCAAGACTTACCAGAGTTGGTGTCGGAGGTACATCTGCATCAGCACCGTCGGAATCTACCTGGACGATATGCTCCAGATATTTGTTTAGTGATTCAGCACCGTACCGATTAACCTGAGTAACACGTAAAGCCACATACAAAGAAGAACCGGGTGCCGGAGGTGTCGGTTCGTATGTGATAGGTAAAGTGGCAGATGTACTTAATAGGTTTGAACTAACAGAAGGCAGTAAAGTTGGATCCGTGTTTTCTTCACCGTAAAGATTGTATGTAACGGCATCAGTTCTACCTATGAGATGTGTTCCGATTAACTCTGCACTTCTGACAACGACATCTGGGTCATCGTCCAAAATATAATTCACAACAACCTCCCGGTTATATAAACCGGCGGCACTTTCCTGATTTACAATTCTATTCGTATAGACATAAGCACTTTGTCCTGCATTAAGAGAAAAAGTCAACCCGTCTAAACTTTCATAGAAAGTAATACCAGCAGGTGCTTTGTCCCAAACAACATCAGGAAGTTCACCTACCAATAGAACTGGTTCTGATATCCAGACCAGATTAACACCTGTTTCATCTGTATTGTTGAGTCCAGTGATGGTTAGATCTGCAGAGGCTTCTATAAAGAAGAGGCTGTAATAGTTCAGGTCCCCAGGTCCGTCTAAGTACAAATCTTCTTCATTACGTCCGGAGATTACATTATTTCTAATACATCTTGAACGAATGATACAGGTGCCTGCCGTTGTGGACGGACCTGGTTCAATTTTAATGTTCGCCAATTCAAGTGTTGTTAATGTAAACCAACTACTCCATTCCTGATCCTCGTACCGATATCTGGTTAAACCGTCATCACCTCGTTCTATATAGAACCGGTTTTTGTTTCCTGTTATATCGGTTACTTCAAAGGCACCTTTTGTTGTATCAGAAATATATTCAGGTACCCAGAAGAACTCTTCTTTAATATATTTTGAAATAACATCCGGATTTAATTTTACAACATGGTACCGAACGGTGGTCTGTACTTTGGTAAAATATCCGACTATTATTGGATATCCTTTTGAATCTATATATACATTCAGACCTCCAAACTTTCCTAAGGATCCATCTTCTCCAAGTGGGGCGTCAAAATCAGTATTTAGTGAACCGTCTTCTGCATGTAATCTCGCGGTACCGTTTTTAAGAACACTATCTACATATATAAAGGCACCTGTTATGAGAATATCGTCATCGTCTAATATTGCAATACCTCTTACAATAGGAAATGATAAAGCACCCGAAGAGTCCCCTGTTAGAACAGGGGTAAAACTGGTATCCAGGGTACCGTCTGAGTTGAGTCTTGCTATATTAGATTTAGAGGTTCCGTTTACTTTTGAAAAGGATCCGCCTATGATATACTTACCGTCCGATTGTACAGCCATTGAATAAACGGAATCCGTAGAACCGACGATACTCGAACCTAAAGCATAGCCAGCATCTAAGGTACCATCTGTATTAAGTCTTACCGTCATTCCTTTCCCAGGACCGTATACAGAACTGATGCCGCCTACTAATATCTTACCGTCGTCCAGGATCAATATGGAGTAAACGGGATTGAGCATAGATCCAGAAAATGTTCCATCTACAGTACCATTTGTATTCAAACGAACAATACGGTTTGCAGATACACCGCCTATCGTCGAAAAATGTCCACCTACTAATATCTTACCGTCCGATTGCAAAGCCATCGTATGTATAAGACCGTCGGGGCTTAGATCAGGAAAAGTAGCATCTAAAGAACCATCTGAATTAAGACGCGCCATCCTGTTTCTGGTAGCACCACCTACTGTGGTAAAAATACCTATTATAAGAATTTTACCGTCTGCTTGAAGTAATACCTTTGAAATAACGGAGGCATTATTGGTGCATGTGAAGGTGATGTCTAATGATCCATTATTATTTACTCTTGCAATTCTTCGTTTTGCTACACCGCCTATCTTACCAAACCAACCGGAAAGTATGTACTTACCATCTGTTTGTTCTATGATGTCAAATACACCAGAATTAGGTGTGGTTTCTGCATTAGGATCAAATAGTGTATCTATCAATCCAGTATAAATAAGTTTGTCCTGGGAATAGACCTTAAAATGGTCCTTAAACAGATATCCTACCGGAACCCGGAATACCGGATATAGTAGAACAGAATCAATTTCCCATAGGTCGTTAAAATCCCATCCAACAAAGGAAGAAGCAGAGGCAAACTGAGCCGTTGTTAAACCTGTACCTATTGAATTGTTTATATTTCCGATATCAGTGGCGTAGTAACAAGAAACCGGTACCTGTGTGATTCCCTTTTTACCGACCAGACCACCGGCATTCAAGGTGCCTACACCATATTCAGATATACGACATAAGGAAAAACTATTTTCTAAATTACCGCCCTGCCACTCACCAATTAAACCACCTATACATCCATTTGAAGATACTGTGTTCTTATAAACGGTGCCCGTGGAATAACAATTGCGAACTAAACCACCTGCCGTTAATAAAGCGGCCAGGGCACCGGTAGTATAACCTCTTACATAAACATTAGTCAGAGCAAGATCATATACTTTTCCTAAAGAGCCTATTCTGTAAAATAAACCAGTATACTGACTACTGGTTCCAGCAATCCGAATACTGTTTATACTTTTTCCGTTACCGTCCAGAGTTCCTGTGAATGGATTTGCATAGGTTCCTATAGGTATGAATCCAGCACCGGCATTCCAGGTGGATGTACCAGAAGCGTCTATATTGTTATAGAGTCTGTATTCACCGTTAATAGGATAATCAACATGATTTCCTATTAATTGAAGTTCTTCTATGGTCCTAATATTTATCATGATAATGATATAACTCCGTTTGCTACGGTAGCCTCTACAACAGGTTTTTGCGGGGTGTAGACGCAGATATCCGTGATCTCCGGTGCATCTGATTTATCATACACATAACCGTCTATCGTTACATTGCAGGCGGTAATGGCGTAATGAACCTGTTGTGTAGATGAAAATTTGTATTCATGTGTATATATAAGTCCGCCATCTGATTTTATCAATGTTTTCTGAAGTATTTCTCCATCGTCATCTATTATGTAGATTCTGTAATACGGAGAATCGTTTGTACGCCATTGAACCCGTAATACAGTACCACAAAACGCAGAAACATTTTCCAGCATAGAGAGGCGTGTCTCATCCTCCAGAGACACTATCTCTATACTCGGAGGTGTGGTTGCAGATGTTTTATATAAAAACGGAGAAGTGCTACAGGCATTCAGCAGGATCCCGTTTTCGTAAATCAGATGGATGGAACCGTTACCGGTAAAAGAATACTGCCACCCTGTGCTCACCTTCTCAATAGCGGTAATTGTACTCATATGATCTCCTTTACACTATAATAAGGTAGACATAATAGAAAGTCAATCATTTTTTCTGGTTTCTATGAAGAAGGTATTGATAATCGGTGGGTAATCGTTTTTTAGATTCATTGCCCATATAATGGATGAAGTAACCGTCCTTAAGCAGATACTCAGAGGATGTATGCAGTCTTTTATTCACACTTTTATTCCAGACTTCTGGAACATTAACCATGGGGATATCATGTCCGTTTATCATTAGGTTAAAATACATCTGGTCATAATGAGTGGTCGTATGTATATGCATTACATCAGCAACCGGTGGTCTATGAGGATTACAGGTCCGATCACAGAGAAACATCCCGGCATTATAGAATCGTTCCATATATTTTTCAGGAATCGTCATTTCTTCTCTATCGGAAAGCCACATTCGTTTATTGTACTCGTCCAAATATTCACTCTGTTTCTTCCGTAATATTTCTGCTTGTTCCGGTACCTGATATGCTCCGCATTTTCCGATGGGAACACAGTCAAATATATTAGGGCTATTTGGCATGATAAGAATATCGGCATCCATATACAGAACCTGATCGTATCTCCATAATAGCCAATTTATCAATTGTTTCATATAACAAGGATGTTCATTCTTTCTCCAAGAATCGTCCGCGATGAAAAAATCCAGATTGTATTTTGTGCAATACTCTTTCATTAAGGGGAGTGTGATATTGAACATCCATTTATATTCAGCCCCAACTGCAATGGTAAAAAGACACCTTCTTCTGGAATTACTGATGATCGGTGCCGGGTTAATAACACTCGGTTTTCTTGCATTACTTATGGATTCTGGTTCATTGGGTATCCTCAGTTTATTCTGTAGCATGACGGCATCTCTTCTTAAATTACTCTTTTGATTTAACCCAAGATAATGAACAAAATAGGCGTCTAATGGATTTGGTTGTGTCTTTATTTTAGAACCTCGCCTTCTGTTCCACATATATCCCAGATCGTGCATAGGGATTTTATGTTTTAGAATCATCATATTAAAATAATTTTGATCATAATGATTACTTGTAGGTAATTGCATAACACCACCGACTGGAGGTATATGAGGGCATGTCTCTTTTGAACAAATAAAAACACCGGCATTATAGTACCGTTCACCTAAATTTTCAGGTAAACTAACAACAGGCAGTCCTAATTCTTTCATTTTTTGATTATATGCTTCTGAATAAGTACTCATATAATCAATATTCATCTGATTTCGTCTTTTTTCCATTTCTGCATGGCCGCTATATTCTAATTCACGAAAGGCCCCACACTTATCTTTTGGTGTATGTTCAAAAATATTAGGTGCATGGGGAGTAATTAAAATATCAGAGTCTACATAACACACTCTGTCATATCTCCACCAGAGAGTGTTTATAAACTGTTTCATATAACACGGGTGTTCATCTTTTCTATAAGAATCATCTACCACAATAAAATCAATGTCATACCGTTTACAGTAAGATCTCATAAAAGGGACGGTGATGTCAAACATCCATTTATATTTATCACCTACTGCAATGGTGAATAAACAACGCCGCTCTACACGATTATTTATGGTAGGAGGAAGAAAGACATCGGGTCTACCGGTATGTCCTGGTACCACTTTTATACTTGAATCAGCCATGAACCGTCCTTAAACTGGTAAACAAAATGATCAGGAAAGTTTTTATATACTGCATCAACAACGTCTTGAAACTCACCCTTTTTGTAATCATGTCCGCCGATGTAACAGCCTGGTGCAACCTTAGAAACATAGGCACGTATGTCTTGGTCTGGATGTGGCGCTGTGTGTATAGCATCGATGTAAATCAGGTTTGCGCTTCCATCTTTTATGTACTTCGCACCGTTAAGTGAAGTTTCCCGATACCAAAACACATGCGGGTATATCTTCATGCGCGTCTTGAACATCTCAAAATACTTGTCCATGTTACCGGGCCACGGGTCTATGCAGATTACTTTCTGAAACGCTTTTGCGAAGCGTTCAGTACTTTCGCCTGCCGCACTCCCTATCTCAACGCATAGCCCGCGCTTATCTTCCGGTATCATGGCTATCAGGTCATCGAGGCCTGCTTGCATCGCTCCGTCAGGTCTGTATATTTTTGTCATCTCATATTCCTTTTTTAGCGTATGCCGTTCCCCAACATCTACATGGATCACTTTTTACAGTAACATCTCCAACTGTGATATCAAAACTTTCATCAGGCATCAATTGTACATCTGTCCAGCCGACACTTGATACCCAAGCCTTTGCACATTCGCGATTTGGAATAAACCAGTTTGTATCACATTTATGATAATCTCCCAAAACAAAATAAGCAACAGGTTTACTGCTCAACTCATTTATCAGTGCTTCGGACAATAATTGTGAACCGGTATGATCAAGAGATTCACCTTCAAAACAAAGCATACAACCATCGTTAGCAATATCAAACAATTTTTCAAGAACAAGTATCGGGTGCTTCATATGATAAAACACACCAAAAAATATAATCATGTCAAAGGTTCCGAGATTTGAATAATCATCATAATACGACATTGTATGATAATTAATATTCAATCCCGTGATACGCTTAAGAAGATCTATGCGTTCACTTGTTTTTATGTCAAATGCGGTTACATCTGCACCGCGCTTCGCCAGTTCAAAAGAGTACGCGCCGTCCGAGCACCCAACGTCGAGAATGCGTAACCCTGTCAAATCTGACTGAACGCCCATTCTATCAAGACATGTCTTTGGATTTCTGTAACTTCTTCCAGGTGTTATTATACCCGGAATCGGCTCAAAAGAATGATGCCATTTGTGTTTTGAGATCTCATCAACTAACTGATCATTGATTTCCATGTGTTGTCCTTTCCTTAGTCTGACATTATACTCATAATGTTTTTTGCCATTCGAAATGTAATATTCCGTAATTAGCATCGTATTTCTTATTACCTGTTACATCCCCATTTCTTGGAGCATTATTTTTATTGCTTCGTTGATATATCACCACATCCGACATTATTTCAAATTTATTACCTTGTTCCTGGAAACGTTTATAAAACATTTGGTATGGACCGGCACCATAAAGTCCCGTATAGCATTCAGAAAATAATCCTGCTTGTATGGCCCTAATCCTTTCAATCAGAAAGGACTCGCTATGAACGTTCTTCGGGGTTTCATCTACAGAACGCCTATTAAACCTATAGGCTGTTTTAGTGGACGGTATGTAATTCAGTATCTGATCAATATCTTTCTCTAAAAAGAAGTGATCAAAATCTGTAAAAATAACCCATTCTGTATCAGCAACAACAGCCCCTAAATTTCGCGCCCCTTTTTCGTTCCATACAATGTCTTTTTTTATTCTGTAAATACTCACATTATGAGGATAGGATACTGATAATGTATGAGCAGGTACTTTTGAACCGTCATCAACAATAATTATTTTCAGATTATTTTTAATATCATCATTGTACTTATTCCATCTCGCACATTCTATTGCCATACGTTCTGGGTAATTGTAGTAGGTGTATATCAATGAGATTTTATTTGTCATCGGGTTCTGCAAACACCTTTCTGAATACGGCAAAATGGGCCTCTGCCCATTTTTTCCAGGTATATTCTTTCACAGATTCTGCTCTTTTTTGTTTTGGGATTAGTAAAGTATCTATTGCTTCCTTTGCAGATTTGAAATTTCCTTTATCATATTGAATAATGACGTCTGTCCATTCATCACAAAAACCTACATCTCTTGGGGCAATAACGGGTGTTCCGCAAGCCAATGCCTCTATAAGAGTCATAGGACCGCCCTCTTCCATAGAAGAAATAAAAATAGCATCTGCTCTTTTTGTCGCAGATACCACCTGTGCATGAGTTAATGTTCTATCTGAACATATTGCCCTGACCCCAGGTATTTTAGATATCTGTTTCCAAAGAGTCTCCCCTTTTCTAATCGAATGTCTTTTCATATCACAAGGAAAAAAAAGCACGAAGTCAAAGGTAAAATCTTCGTCAACACCAGGTATTATTTTTGTGATTTTTTCTGCTGGAACGCCTGCCTTTATCAAAGACTTTGTATATTTATCACACATGGTTATTATGTGATTTGCTCCTTTTGCAGAAGCATTCCATGCAGGTATTTTTTCTGGGTGTGTATGAAAAGACACTGAACGAGCGACCGTGTCCTCATAGTAACGATACGGCCAGAATAAGTTCAGGCAATTATCCCCTTTCATAGGTTTTTTAGAATAGATGATCTGCATATCCTCCGGTTCATATTGTTTTAGGATATCTGCCATCTTCTCCAAAATCCAATTCTTTCCTTCTACAAATCCAATGAGACATATTATCTTTTTATTAGGTTGTATTACATTCGTTTGTTTTGGAATAGATTTGGGTGTCGTAATAGGATGTGATTTTGAGGACTGTGAAACAGGGACCTTAAATTTGATTTTCATATCGTACCTTTTATTCTAATATCATACAGAAAATATAAAATGTCTTTCGCTACCGTTTAACAAACTCTTGGCTCTTTCAGAGCAATAGTGAAGAACATACGCTTTTTTTGGATCTTTTTTGATCATCGGTTCTTTCATTCTGAAGTAATTCCATTTAGATGAAAGATAGTGCATGGGCGTTCTTTTTTCAATTCGCATCAGATTGACGTAATGCTGGTCATAAAAACCCTTCATATTATGTTTTGATCTTGATGGTATGAACATAATACCTTTTACAGGGGGTACATGAGGACAAGTCTGTAAATCACATACAAATAAACCAGCATTACAATACATTTCATCCCAATGTGAAATATCAATGGGTCTAACTAACTGATTATATTGATCGACGTAATCGTAAAAGTCTTTTTGATAATCAGAACCTTTGTAATCTGTATAATGGGCATTTTCTGGGTACATACCCAGTTTACCTTCTGGTACCTCTTTGAAAATATCTGGTGCATCCGGATTCCAGAGCATATCAGAATCTGTGTAACAGGCTCTTTTTATTCTGCCAGATTTCAGCAACCAGTAAACATGCTGTTTTAAAAAGCACGGATGTTCTTCATTGCGCCAGGTATCATCTATACAAAAGAACTGCAGATTATGATTCCGACAATATGCCTCCATTTTTGGAATTGTGATATCAAACATCCATCTGTACTCAGTACCAACCGCAATAGTAATGAGTGCTTCTTTTCTGATCGTTACATTAGATTTAGGAGGGGTATGAACAAAAGGTTTGTTAGAGAGATTAAGATTTCTTCTCGAAACTGGTTTCGATATTGGACTACCTATTCCATTTACAATACTTCTAATCTTCATTCTCTAACAAATCCTTGTAACGCTTTCTAAAAGATTGTAGCCTATTCTCCAATTTAGAAGCAAGAGCCTCTTCTTCCTTTTCTAACTCTTTCAATTTCTTAGAAGCCTCTTCAACTGTTTTACATCCGTACTCTTCTTTTAGACGATCAAGTAATTGATCCTTACGTCCTTCCAGACCCTGGATCTTGGCCTTAAGGGCTTCCATATCCTTTTTTAATTTCAATAAATCACTCATTGCATTCCTCCATTATGTTCCAGACCATATCTTGTAAATCTTGATCTGCTTGAATTTGTTCCAGCATCTTTTTTAAGTTCTCTCTAAAAGAAAGAGACACTTCCTGTTTTTCTCTTAATGTAGAAATAAATACATTGAACTGCTCGTCTGTTTTGCTATCTACTTTTTTCACAAACTTGGTTGTCGTGGGTAGTGCCATCTTTTTGATAGTAAAATCTGATAGAAGTAGATAGCAATGTGGTATGTAATCTATCTCTGCCCTGGTTCTCTGGATGGCGACACCGCAATTAAGTATTATCTTGTCCTTCTTTGTGTGGATAAACCCCTGATGGTTATCACCAAACACAGCCATCCTATAATGCTTCAACTTTTTATAGATAGCAGATACGTTCCCCGACTCTGGTGCACCGGGAAACGGTTCCACAGTATATACCATCTGATGGGCCATGAGTATTAAATTATTATATACATACTCTGGGAATGGTATTTCTGCTCCGTACGGAATTGAATGTAAAACGGCCTGCTGTTGTTTTAACGGTTCGTATTGAGGGCAATGTGTTACCAGTCCAGTCTGTACCAATACATTATAAGAAGATTCCTGGATACGTTTAATACTATGCCCTGGTAAATCATGTTGACCCGGTATCGCATAACAACCTCTCTTTAGTTTATTCAGCATTCTGATAATCAGAGACTCTACAACAGGCTCCTCTTTAGGCTTATGAAAAATATCTCCTGCTATACATAACGGGACATCGGCCTTATTAGCCGTGTCTATTAATACCTGTAACATGCTCTCCTGAGCACCAAGCCAACCAAACGCTTCTCTGCAAGAAGGTACCTGTGAAGTAAGATGCAGGTCCGAGCAAAAGAGTGCCAGTGCTTCTGTCATATTGTACCTCCGCATAAAGGACAGATATCTTTCATTTCCTTTTTCCAGACATCCTCCATTACATACAATTCTTTTTTAAGTGAAAGCATAGAACGTTCATTATTTTGTATGACGTCGAGTTCTGCCCTCAATTGCTTTGACTGTTTTGCTATAGCATATATACCCTCTTGTAGTGAATTTAACGAGAGAAGCGCATCTTCGGCTTCCTTCACTTGTTCTAATGTGCAGGGTACTGCTATTGCATTATATGTATCTATGATGTTTGCCAGATTTGTGCTATTTTTAACGAGATCCCGGTTTTCTAAAACAAGAGTGAGGATGGAATCAATCTCCGGAATCGGTATCAGATGTGTTTCTATGGATGCAATAGAGGACAGGATGCTCTGTAATCCTGATTTCTGTGATTGTAGAGCCTGTAAACGAGTATTCATTTTTTCCAGTATATGCAGTCTTTCGACCATCTCTGGTACATTCTTGTATTTTTTGAATCGTTCCTTTTTTGTTTCCAGTTCTTCTGTCATACTGATATGCTGACTGTTTAGTCCACGTCTTTTGCTTTCAGCAACGGATAGGGACTTGTCCATCTCTTCTAATCCTATTAACGAAAAGATGTATCTGGAAGCATCAGGTTTACTACCACTTAAAAGAAAATGCCCTTCATGCTGACGTGATATATTCAATGAAGAAATAGGTAATGCTTTAGTTATCGGTTCAGGAACATCGGTTCCAATACCTGTGTACTTATCACCATTGAGTATGTAATATGATTCTTTTTTAGAGCGTCCCCTGGTTATAACATCACCTTGATCTGTGTAGACTGTTACTTCTACCGTATCTGTGTTCTCTCTACGGAAGTCTGTTCCGGAGGGTCTGTTAAAACATACCCAATGCAAGGCTCTTAATATAGAGGATTTTCCTCTATCGGATTGTCCTTGTATAACATTCCTATCTGTTAGGTCTATACATAGATCTTCATGTTTTTGAAAATTCTTCAAATGAAGTTTTTTAAGCATCTTTCAGCACATCCGGTTTACACTTTTGGAAAAACTCGTCCAGATTAACTATTATCATATTATACTTTTCAGTCTTTACTTTCACATAGGATAAACATAAGAGTTCCTTCTTGTAATATCTTTTGAAAAAGTCTGCATCAGCACATAAACAGATCTGCTTTCTGGGCTTCTGGAAGATCAACCAGAAGTGCGGTCGGTGAGAACCATCTCTGTCCCGATCAACCTGTGTTAAAAAATCTGTAAAAATTCGAGGCCCCCCTTCGATAAAATCAAACGGGCACCAGGAACTCCCGTATCCTTTTTTCATTTCAACAACGACTTTTGATATGAAAGCATTTCCTGTAGAGGAAGGTGAACACATATCCCCGTAAAACGGCTGTGCCTTAGACACGGTACCCCTGGCACCGGAACCGGGGCTACGCCAAAAAGCATCTTTGTCTCCCCACCATTCTGACATCATTTTGCATATTTTACGTTCAAATGCACCGCCTTTTGCTTTACCGCCGCCTGCTTTCATTTAATGCCTTTCTAACTTTTTTACCAGAATCTCCAAATAACTTGGACCATTCAATAGAACGCTCGCCCTCTAAGAATGAAGTGAACTCTAATTGCTCGCAGACCTGGACAAAATTCTGATAAGATAGTTCATCCTCCTGCAGTGTAACAGGTAACGTCTTTTTATGAGGTAGTTTGACTAACGGTACATTCCGTTTAACAATGTCCCAGTTATCTTTGATAAGTTTATATTGCCGAGAATCCTTTGATAATTCGCCTCTGACGTATCGCAAAGCATACACAGGACCAATACCTTGCACTCCTTTGACATTATCAGAAGCACAGCCCATAATGGCCTTAACCTTCCACCATTCAGAAGAAGGTATATTGTACTCTATCTCAAAATCTTCTTTTGTATAGATCTTTGGAGGTCTACCTTTCATAGAAGGTAACATCATACTCACATTGTCTGTCAGTAATTGATATAGATCCTGGTCTGCAGAAACTATGAGTCCGGAAGAAACCTTTTTTGATGTATAAGCAACAATGTCATCTGCTTCTACACCTTCCTGATAGAAATTATTTTTGAAGCCTAATTGTGGAATAATTTCATCTTTGAGTCTATCCACCTGCTTATAGTACTCTTTTCTATCAGCGATCTCTTCCGGACTCAAATTTTTTGTCCGCATCTCTTTATAGGAAGCGTAGGCTTCTCTTCTGTAAGAGCGTCTGGAGTCCCATGCAAATATGAAACGACGTGAATTGATATACTTTGTCAGATACAGTAACCTGGACAAAAAACCGAAGGTTACACCTGTGATATCCTTGTCGCTTGTTTCCAGATGTCCTGTTGCAAAGCGAGCCTGGGCACAGACATATCCTCCGTCTATTATCAATGCAGTGTTATTCATATCTGGGTTTTCTATCTGGAAATAGTTGATCTACAATATCTGTCCATACTTTCTTACATAGGATCTGTAACTCTTTTGAACCTTCTTCCTCAAAATGATGTATCAGGGCTTTTCTGGTATACTTTTCATTCTGCCAGATAATGCTATTTGCCGATTGAGGAAGTTCTTTTTCATCTATAAGGAAGTCTATCATAGATGAAATATCGTCTAATCCATATCCATAGTACAGAGGAAAATCTACTTCTGTTTGCAGACCTGTTAAAGAGTTTTTTGATATAGAGGCTCGAACATCCACACCTATCGTACGATTCTTACCTCTTATCATTTTCTTTATTTTTTTGATCTTTGCAAGCCACATTATATGTGAAGCATAAAATTCTAAGGCTCTGCCTCCTGCCCTGGTTTTTGGGGCAAATCCAGGACTCAGATTATCTCTCGTTTGTGATACTATTATAAGCAATGAATCTGTATTACGAAGATTTTGGGTAACTCGACGCATGTTTTCACTATTGATCTTTGCTTTACCGTCTCCGTAGGAACCTTTGCCCTCTTTATCCTTTTGAAAAGCCTCTTTGTTTTCTTGAAACTTCTTTTCTGCTGTTTCAGCATCCAGGGCGTCCATAGAATCCAGAATCCATATGAAACGTTCTTTTGCTTTTATCTTGTTGTCCAGATTGTAGTAAAAAGATTCAATAGTAGAGGATGCGGACTCTGTTACAGGACCATCAGGACCGGTAATCCTTTTCGCTAACGAAGCACCGAATAATCGTTCTATATTGAAAAACAATCTACGCTCTACATCATCATAGATTAGGATGTGATCCTTAAATTCAGGTATTTGTGCTATCTCTGCAAGGATATTCAAGCATAACAAGGATTTCCCTGCTGAAGAATCGCCTATAATGTTATTCAGGGTACCGGGCTTAAATGCACCAGTTGTTCTATTAGAACATGCGAGATTAAGCAGGGTAGACCCTGTAGGCACAAGGCTTACAGGGTCTACACCTTTTCTGGAACGAACTCTGGGCATTACAGTAATCCAATAACCAACTTGCGTAATTCGGACAGAGACATTCTCTTGAGTGCTGACTTCGATTCTTTCACCTGATCGGAGAAATTATCGTCTATTACATCTAACAGTTCCTCTTTTGACATTTCTTTCACATCTGCTTTTGTGAGGTAACCTTCGTCATCATCCTCGGAATCGGAATCGGAATCGTCATCATCCCAGTCATCGTCATCGTCATCGTCATCCTCTTCCGGTTCGGGTTCCGGTTCTTCTTCGTCGTCGTCATCATCCCAGTCATCGTCATCATCCCAGTCATCGTCATCGTCATCCTCGGAATCATCGTCCTCTTCCGGTTCGGGTTCTGCCTTCTTTTCCTGGGTTTTCTTTACCGGTTTTTCTTCCGGTTCTTCATCGTCGT
>JAKQFQ010000408.1 GCA_029558315.1 Bacillota bacterium | reverse complement strand
AATAAGACTTTGATTATAAAATGATTGATGCCCACTTTAATATCAAAAAAGAAACCTCGATATGCTTATTTTTAACATAGCATATCTAAGTTTCCTTTTCAATATCCAGGTAATTAATTAATTTAGGGGGATTCTGTTCTATTCGGTAATCTCTACACCATCATATAAGTCAACCAGTCGCTTTGGTCCATACCAGTTATCACCTGCTGTCATTTTTTCTTAGTCATAAAACTGATCCAGAATTTCCTGATAACGGTCATATGTAATCATTTCATCATTTAAAGTAATTTCTGCATCCGCGTCGGTAATCGCAGACGTATACTCAGCGTAAAGAACGATTGTTTCCGCATAAGTGCATTCCTTGCCCAGACGATAAAATTCATAATACTGACGCCCGCTATGTGTTGTGTCAGAATATACTACCCAGTATGAATCGTCAGAATAAACAAGACTAAAGTAACCGCTGGTGTCATATCCTTTCGCAACAACTTCCAGATGCTCACCAACTCTGTTGATCAGTTCTCCTCCATAATAAATGTCATGGATGAAAAGTTCCATTTCCCCATCTCCATCAACATCGATATATTCAATTTCCTGCTGTCCGTCGTCTCCTGCCGTCTCATCAGGTGCCACATATTCTTCATGATATGAACCTGGTTCCAGCCGTTCTTCCATATCATCTGAATAATATGCACTTATTCTATTACTAAGAAATGCTTTATAAAACTCTTCTGCACTAATATATCTATCACAACTTCTAATGCAGGAAACTATTTGATAGGTATCTCCAATCTTGCGCAAAGTCACACGGATATCATTTTCCAGCGCAAAAATATAGATCTGACAATCATTTTTTGTATCTGTATAGGTAACCCCACCAATGCAGGTATAAGGTTGATAATTTGTATCAGAAACCTGTTTGATAAATACATCATGGTTTTCAGAATAATAATATCCACTCATGTAAATATTATCAACTTCCAATCCGGTCTTTTCCTGTAAAAAAGATTCCAGTTTATCACCCGGTATGCATATGATATCAAAACGAATTTCATGTCCCGCACCGGTATATTCATCTTCTTCTTCTTGTGTAAACGCACTGCGGTCATGGATGTCGGCTCCCGTATAAAAAACACAATCGTAATTTGCATATCTCACATCATAGTAAGAGGATTGAAAAAATCCATAGTTACCATTTTCACTCGCCCAGTCAGTTCTTCTATTTCCTGATCTGTTAGCGCTCTACGATTTGTCGCATTGGTACCTGTTGCATTCGCACTCGTCGTGTTCGTATCTGTTGTAGCGGTACTCATCACTCCATTTATCCCCTGATCCATACCACACACACAGATTCCAAAAACAAGCACAGCTGCAATGATTCCCGTCTTTTTCATCTTGTTCGCCCTCCTGATTTTACACTTGATTTCCACATATTTACTAAATATGCGTTTGCATCATCAAGCAGCCAAATTGCTCCATATCCTTGCCAAATCAATATTTGCATATGTTACTGATATATTTGCGTAGTAACGTAACATAGCGAATTATTTGTTCTTCCCATTACAGCAAAAGACTGCCTCACTAATCACTTAGTATAACCAATGGCATTCATCGCCTCAAGATATGCTTCATGTAAGTCACAAAGTGCCATAACCTCTCTGCTGCATCCAATCACAACATCGCAATTGAGAATACGCTGTACGTTCTGGACAATATCCTGCGTCAGAATGTGAAGAAATCTGTCAAATGCTCCCGGTGCTGCAATCAGCAATGAAACCACACGTCCAAACGCATAGAAGCTGGCGTGTTTTACATATTTACGAAGTGTCAGGTCAATGGCACCAACTGAGGCTGGTGTTGTATGATTCTCCTTCTCCTGCGTATAGATACTTGTAATCAGAACAACATAGCGGATCTCCTCTTTCTCGTTCTTTTGCAGCCCAAGGCGAATGGCCTCTGTCCACAGGAGCTGTTGGATGTTCATGGAAGGATCGCCCGCACACCCATCCAGAATTAGGGGCATTAGAAACTCTGATATTTCCATCTTGTCTGCATGCTCTGTACCTAAGGAAAAACTACGTAACTGCTCATCCATTTTCTCTTTCATTTTCTGTAACTCCACAAACATTTCAGCCGCAGATATTGGCTTTAATAAGTATGCCAGAACATTGTATTGAATGGCCTGCTGAGCATAGGTGAAATCATCATAACCACTTAGAAATGCAATCTGGGTTGCCGGTCGAATCTCACGCACCTGTCTTGCCATCTCAATTCCGGAGACAAAGGGCATGCGGATATCAGCCAGAAGAAGATCCGGACGCAGGGACTCCACAAGGTTAACTGCATCGGCGCCATTTTCCGCCTCACCTATCACAAAAAAACCAGCCCCCTTCCAATCCACACGCTGTATTAGTGCGCGGCGGAGTTCTCCCTCATCATCGGCAACGATAACGCTGTATATCCCTTCACTATCACACAAAAAATCACCTCACAATTACCAAGTCTAATCCGCTATGTTATACGCTGTATTAGTATTGGTAATTTGTAAGGTGATTATGAATTTATTTCTAAATTATGGTCTTTGTCGGGATTGCCTTCCTTATGCGCTATAAGTTCTGCAGCCATGCCTTTACTTCCAAAAGGTTGCCACAGATGTTACCGGCAAGCCCCTTCATCTCATCATCCGCTTCAATGAGATCCGGCACCATCACAGGGAAAATCCCGGCGCGAAACGCAGAACGAATACCGTTATAGGAATCCTCGATGGCTATCGCTTCCTTCGGCAAAATCCCAAGATTCTCACATGCCTTTATGTAAATATCCGGCTCCGGTTTACTCTTTGCTACCGTGTCTCCGCAGGTCAGGTAATCAAAATAAGGCAGGATTTTGGCTTCCTCCAATTCCTTTCGCACAACTTCTGTTCTCGTAGAAGATGCCAGACCAATGACATAACCATTCTCTTGCAGATAGCAAAGCAGCTCCACAACGCCCTCCTTCATCGGAAGACGTCCATGATCATACTGCTCATGAAACATTTTACTGGTTAACTTACGATACTCATCATAAGGAAAATCCTTGCCATAGTGCTCACAGAAAATAGCTCTGGTTTTGGTATCATTGACACCAAGGCATTGATGGATCACGCTTCCAACATCCAAAATATTATATTCTCTGGCAATTTGCTCCCAGCATTTGATTACAATACGCTCGGAATCGAAAATAACACCATCCATATCAAAGATTACTGCCTTAATTGGATTGTCTTTGATCAGCTTATTACTCATTATCTTGGTACCTCTCCTGCAAATCCACCATAGGAACTCACCAGTGTAGATTCCATTTGATCCACGCTCATGTCAAGCAGCTGTTCTGTCATCCCCATCAGCCAGATGATATTCCCCTGTTCCATTTGCAGATCCTCATATGTGCTGTTGGCAATATTCACATAATCTTCTTCCGATAATGTTCTTCCGTAAATGTCCTCACCTCTGATATACGGTTCCGCCTCTGCATCCTCATAAATAATCTCTTGTGTAGCGATTATGGTATCTTCAAGCACTCCATTGTGTAAGGACACTGCATGCATACTGTTGAAATATTCTGCCGCATTTACCTTGCAAACATCTTCGAAAATGTAGAAATACTGATTCGTGTCACCATCATAATATACCGGAACTGATGTAACCATGATATCTGCCTGGGAATCCCCCTCCTGCCAGCTCACAGCACATTCTGTCAGCCCTGAGTGATCCTCATTTACCTCATAGATGATCGAATTTGTGTAGAGTCCTGTACCTTCGCAAATTGATGTTATAATCTCCAATCTTGCGTTGTGATCCAGATCAGTTACTGCATAGCCGTAGAAACCATCAGGATCTCCAATCCATAAGTCGCGGTTCTCTGCAATCAGAACCAGCTGACTTCTTATTTCTTCGTTAATTGCACTATACTCATCGTTCATGCCGTATGCATCCACCTCAGTTGCTGCCTCATCAGTATCTGTTACCTCATCCACAACGACCGGTGCATTAACTGATAGCGCCGTTCCTGTATCCATGCCTGTCGTCACATCCTCTTGTTCCTGACAACCAGTCAATACTGCTGCCAGGCCAAGCGTAAGCCATGTTCCTACGATAATTCTTTTCATTACTCTTATCCTCCATTCCTTTGTTCATTGCTATTTTAGCACATATCTTAGTAGAAGGATGTAGCAATTTTTCCCTCTTTGTCTAAAGCTGTGTTCTCGCCTGACAGCTCTAGATTAGATCCTTCCTGCAAAATATCTCTGCACCGCCCAATGCGCTCACCACAATCCAGAGAACATCCATGTCTTTCTCCTCTTTTTTACTCTTCACAGTCTTTAAATGAGAACTCCATTATTTACTTGGGCAGCTTCGGGTTGATGGAACGAAGATGTGCGTAGAAGCCTTCCATCCCTTCACAGATATCTTCATAGGTCTCATCAAAATTGCCTGTGTACCAGGGATCTGCGATGTCATGTGGATGCTCTGTGAAATCAAGATAACTATAAATCTTATGTTGAGAATCATTGCCAACAATACGAAGCATATTGCGGATATTCCACGAATCCATTCCGATAAGATAATCATATTTCTGATAGTCTGCCTTTGTCATCTGAACTGCGGTTTTTCCTTTCACAGAAATGCCAAGCGGTGCTAATTTCTCTCTGGTTCCGTGATGTACCGGATTTCCAATCTCCTCCGTGCTGGTTGCTGCGGACGCAATAAAGAAGGAGTCAGCGGCTCCTTTTTTGGTAACGTAATCTTTGAATAAAAATTCTGCCATGGGGGAACGGCAGATGTTGCCGTGGCACACGAAAAGTATTCTAATCATAAAAATTTCTCCTCCTAAATTGCCAAGATATGCCGAGAAATGCGAGGTTTTATCAGGTTTTCCGGGCATTCAATTTTTTCAAGTGTAAACTACATAATTGGCATATCTTTGCAAATATTAGCATTTCACAGCCGTGTGTAGTAGTAAAATCGTAGTAGAGTTGTCAAGTAATTACTACTAAGGTTTTGGGGTGTTCATATGAACACCCTTTTTACCCTAGGGGTGTTCACTTTTGCCTAGGGGGTGTTCACTATTTAACAAAGGGTGTGCAAGCACACATCCCTTTTCTATTTTCTCCTTCTATTCTTAATAGTTCTCGATTCACTACTAGCATTCTTCAATTTTTTAGAAGTGTTTTTCGGGGCGAGTATTACTACTCGTTTTCTGTTACTTCTTAAAAATCGTACTAGTTCGGTGTAATCTCCATCACGACTAACAATAACAAAAATATCTATACTCTTATTTTCATTCAAAACCTTTTTTGCATCTCGAATGATTTTATTGTCTATCTTGTTCTTTTCTCGTTCCCCTGCCATAAGAATTGGTTTGTAACCATACTCTTTAATGGTAGATTTCCAATTTGCTGTTACCGGGTCTTTTTGCATAGCATAGTATCGAACCTCTGCTACATTTCCTATATCCCATATTTCATTCTCAATACTTGCTGCGTGAGTCGAAGAAACATTCTCTGCATCTATAAACACCATTGTGTTTTTTTTAGCTGACAGCTCATCATAATAATCATCATCGTAATAGTCATCATCATCGAAGCCATATTGCTGACGCTCCATCCGTTCAATGTATGCCCAATCATCATATGTTCCACCAGAAGACATTGCGTCCATTAATTCCTGACCTTCAAGTCCCCACAAAAAATCCCATTCGCTCAATTAATCACCTTCTACTCCGTTTCACTATTTTCTATATCCTTCAGGCTACGACCGTTTTCATCTTTCCAACTTGTAAGTCCATTTGCACTCTTACCAATTACAAACATTGCTGCGTATGATGGGCTGGAAAATAAAACATCCTCCTGGAGAACACCATCAACTACACTTACTTTTCTTCTCTGTTCCTTTAAGACAGCCGGGATAGTATCATCATCCTCTACAGCGATATGGCTACCTTGCAAAACAACAAACCCCTCTGAAGTACGAACTCCATCTGCTTCAACTTTGCCAACACCTTTGATGGTTCTTTCCAAGTGAAGACTTAAGTCTTCTGTTTCCGCATTATCACTACCTTCATTAGAAACAACGACTGGCTTGTTCAACGGCTCTAATACCTTATATCCTAATGCACTGATAAGAGTTTTCACATTATCAACAAACTCTTCCATAACAGCAATCTGTGATTCTTTCATTACAGTATTCTTATATGTATTCTTCGTAAGAACTGTATATCTCTTGCAGGCTCTTGCAATTTCTACAAAACGATTCTCTAAATAACGAATCAAAGCTTTATTCAAATCTCTTCCTATAAAAATGGCTGCTGTAGTCCAATAATACTTTTCTTTTTCTGACTGGTAATCTCTTAAGTGCTGAACCAATCTTTCTTTAACATTCTCTGCTTCTCCAATATAAACCGAATCAGAGCCGTCATCCTCTTTGCAGAATAAGAAATAAACTCCTGCCTGTGTAATATCATCCCTATTGCAAGATACCACCTCAATACGAGGAATTTTAATTGCTTTACCATTCCAATTCGATAATTCTGCTGTAATTAAGCTATCTGCACTTCCATTAACAAGGAATAATTCTATTGATTTACCGTATGCCATATTTATTCATCCTCACTTCCGTCAAGTTTACCCTTTAACTCTGGTATAGTGCAAAGAAAATCAGTTACTGTCTTATCGACAGTTCCTCCACCCAAATCACCTGTCAATTTCTTCTTTCTGTTATCTTTATATGTAATGGTCAATTCATAGCTGCAACCATCACAAACTCTGCATTCTTCAATTTCTGTCCACGGACGATAGAGCCATATAACATTCTGATAAAAATCCATGACCTTTTCGGTTTCAATATGAACTACTTCTTTATCAAGAACTCTCCTGCTTGCTCTAGGATAAGCAAAATACTTAACTGTTCCATCCGGGAATACTTCAAATGCCCATTGGCCTTCCTCTATTGATTCAGGGTCATAATATCCCCAATTCGACCAATAGCGGAATCTAATCTTCACTATATCTTCTACAAGGAAATTCTCTACGCACCATTCTGTTTCACA
This sequence comes from Bacillota bacterium, assembly GCA_029558315.1. Classification (GTDB taxonomy): domain Bacteria; phylum Bacillota; class Clostridia; order Lachnospirales; family Lachnospiraceae; genus NK4A136. Next base: position 2,324 of record JAKQFQ010000408.1, on the reverse strand, counting down.
ATCCTTACAGAATCGATCTGGTTGGCCACCACCGATAAATACTTCGCAACCACCAAGCTTAATATTTCCTTTTTCAGCTTCTTCAAAAGCATCGTGTGTTGGATACCCATACATGATGGGAATTATATTATTCGATTTACATTTCGGACATACACATCCCATCAAATCCCTCCAATCAAAAAGGCATCCAGATCTATCCCGGATGCCAATAAAAGCCACACTATATGAATACGGGATTAGTTCCTTGTTTACAATGCTTTACCTCTCAAAATGATTATAAAACGATTAAATTATATTATAGCACTCAACCCGTAATTTTACCAGTAAAAAAGCACCCAAGCATAATGCCTGAGTGCCGTCAAATCGATTATTCTGTTATGCAACCCTTACAAGGCCACCCTGCTCCATTTTAATTTGAATACAGCCAATCTCTCCAAACTCCTCTTCACGATTCCATACATACGCATATGGATATCCTTCCTTCAATTCTCTTCTATCATCCTCCCATTCTTCCTCGTAGCGAGAAACAAATAAAAGACTAAGGAACTGTCCCATTATGGTTGTTGTCAAAACTCCGTAATAAACAAGACAATCATAATCCTTTTCGAACTTCTCTTTGATGGCTTTGAACTCCAGCATTTCATCAAATGTGAAGTTAATACCACAAACACCAAACAGAATCTTCGCCTCTGATAAGCAGGTCGTTCCGTTTTTCTCAAAGGCTTTAGTAACCTCATCCCACAATCCCATTTCTAATAAAATATTAAGTCTCTTCTTACCTTCTTCTACCATTTTCTTCTGCATACGCATTACCTCCATTATGAGAGCAAGGCTGCAAGCCACAGCCTGCAGTCCTTACCAATTTTAATTTGCTTTATCCTTAAACCACTTTGAACATGGTCTGTTTCAAAGGCTTATCGTCCTTATCCGAAAGTCCCATCTCTTTTCTTGCCCCTTCAAGGGTCTGCATCTTTCGAAGTTCGTTTTCTGCATCCTCAAGACCAACATGGGTATAAACATTAAGGGTTACGGCAATGTCCGAGTGTCCCATCAAGTACTGTAAGGTTTTAGGGTTCATCCCGGCTTTCGCTTGATTCGAACAATATGTATGACGGCATACATGAGGAGTGATGTTTGGCATCTGCACTTTGTAAATTTCGTTGTACCTGCCAACCATACTGTTAAATCTATGTTCCCAATGCATAGCCACCAAAGGCATTCCGTCTTTATCGAGGAAAAGGAATCCGCTGTATCCGGCTACAATCTTTTCTGTCTTGTACTGTGGTCTATCCTCGATGATTGACCTAAACATTTCTGCAACCTCATCCGTGATAGGAATAACCCTTGTTCCAGCATTCGTCTTTGTAGGCTCGATAACATATTCCCTTTTTGATGTTCTTTGCAACTGATGGTCAATATTCACGGTCTTGTTCTTAAGGTCGATGTCCTTAAGGGTTAATCCACAAAACTCTGAAATTCTCATGCCTGTGTGAAAAAGAATGTAGACCACTTCGTAATACTTGCAATACAAAATATCGTCATGCACAAAGCGAAGGAACTTTCTCATCTGGTCTTTGGTAATTGCCTGTCTTGTTACGGCATCATTTACCACCACCCCAGCAAGTTCAAACTGGAATGGATTCTTCATAAGGACATCATCGTCAACCGCCATTTGAAAAGCCGGGCGAAGAACTCCTCGTACCGTTTTGACGGTACTGTGTCCCCTTCCATCTTCCTGTTGCATTTTGATTAAGAACAGCTTTGCATCCGATGTCTTAATCTTCGAAATCTTCTGCTGCCCGAAGTCCTCATTCTTGAGGATGTTCTTTACAAAATTGTAATTGGCTAATGTGTTCGGTCTCATTCCAACCTTCGTTTTAAGGTATCTCTCCACCAATTCCATCACCGTGATATTCTTTCCCAAAGGGTCAAGCTGATTGTCCAAATCGTAGCCTATCTGCTTTTCAAGTTCCCTTAAGGAAAGGCATGGCTTTTTGCCAACTGGCAATGGATCCGTAGGCTCAAGTCTCCAACTGTACACAAAATGTGGCTTGCCTGCGATATGGTATTTGAATTGGTACTTCCCATCTGCTCTGATGGATTCTCCCCTTCGAAGAACTCTATGTTTTGAGTCTCTTCTAAATCCTGCCTTACCTGCCATTAAATCCCCTCCTTCTTAATTCTGGTAGTGTCAAATTTCACTACCTATTTTATTGTTTTAACCTTGATTATCAGGGAGTTTATAATAAAAAGAGCACTCCCCCCTTTTTTTTGATATAATGTCCTCGACTAAAAATCCAAGATATCGAAAGGAGCAAATGCTC
>JAKQFQ010000364.1 GCA_029558315.1 Bacillota bacterium | reverse complement strand
CACCATCGACCGCGAGTTCCCGGACGACTACGACTCGCTCTCCGGGCTCATCTACGCGCAGCTCGACCGCATCCCCGAGGAGGGCGACACGGTCACCTTCGACGGCATGCAGTTCCGCATCGAGCGCATGCGCGGCAACCGCATCGTGCGGGTGCGGGTGACCATGAAGGAATGAGCGGTGGCATGATCGGGTAACCGGAATGTATCCATGTTTGTGAAGGGGCTTCCTCATTACGTGAACCTCTCCGCGGCAAGCCGCAGGGAGGTTCACGCACGTTGGGAAAGCAGGGATATTAATTACAGGAGCAAATGAGGAAAAACATTTCACATGTTTCCAAAATACAGCAACAGTATTTCAAATTAAAGTTCAAAATGTCCACAACAGCACAAAAGTATTATAGATATTGAATATATTATATGGTATACAATTTGCAAATAGCCTCATGGCTGTGAAGGAGCCATACAAGGAGTTATTTCCTTGGTATGGATATCTTCTTTCGGCAAAAATTGGTACAAGGGTAGAGTTTTTTGAGTCTGGTTCTTGTTTGTACGTTACTGTGGACTCCTGGGTGCTATGCAGCGTGGAAAGACACCTGGGATTGCGGAGTTATGTGTGGGAGATCCTCTGCAAAGCCGATAGTATTTTGAAGTCGAGTTGAGTTCGATTTTCCTTCGCGGCATGGAACCTGCCTGTGTTGTCCTGAATTTCCGACCTGCCCCTGTGTTATACGGGATTTGAGTGTGAACCTCTCCTATACAGATACGGGAATGTATCTTTTCCATACCCTGTGGATGAATATTTTAAGCACACATGCACGATCTCCGATATAGAGGGTGAACAGCATGGGTTTTCAGGGGAAACACGGACATGCAGAGATCAGGATGCCAACTGGGAAGCATTATCATTGGTGGAAGACAGTCGCAAAAAGGACAGATGAGTCAGATTGCAGGGATGCTCTTCATAGTACTAGTTACGCTCAGTCATGTAGCATGCAGCTCATTAGGCAGCAGTAATGGTGAAAGTGATGGAGCTGGGTTGAACAGTTCTGTAATGAATACTTCAGGTGTTGATAGCCCTGTTTTGAATGAGAAACAAGTGGTCAATAGTGTTCCCATGTCTTGTTTCTATGTTACCCAGAACGGGTCTGGGAATGGTAGTGGTAACTCTTTAGCAGATGCCGCCCCTATAGCTAATTTCAATGACGGGAAAGCCCCATTCGATGAACTGGCCGGGGACACGGTATATTTCAGTGGTGATTTTATCACAGGCCTCACTACACCATGTGAAGGTTCCGCTGGAAATCTTGTGACGTTAGATCTTATAAATGCCAGGTTCGTAGGTAACGTAACTGATCAGGTATTAATATCAAAAGCATACATCCGGGTTCAGAATGCTCTGTTACTTCAGGTTGCAGATGTCGGAGCAGTTCCGACTGGAATTAACATCAGTGGTTCGAATGTTCAGATAGACAACTGTAATATTGTAGGACAGGGGGCTTCTGGAACAGTGCCGTACAGCAGTGGCATTCGTGTAGGAGATGGTGGCCTTGGGTTTTCGATAACCCGGAGCAATATTTCTCACACCTGTATAGGAATATGGATAAAAGGACTTGGTTTCGCCGGCACCATAGGGGGAAAAGAGATGGGGAACACTATTAACCATTGCAATGCACCCCCCCTTGATGGGGCAGATGGGATAGGTATTGGATCGAGTAGGGCGATCCCTCGAGTGGAGAATTATACTGGACTAGTAATTTCACACAACACCATCTCTGAATGGAACGATGATGGAATAGACCTATTCTATGCGAGTAACGTTGTAGTTGAATACAATGAGATAGGCCCCTTCACTTCACAAGAGGTAGATCTCGAAGACGGAAACGGCATCAAGTGCGGTCGATCCGATAGTATAGGTGGGAATGTTATCAGGTACAACTATGTGCACGACATTAATGCTGCGAGCGGATTTAACTACGGAATTACGACCAATGGATCGAACAACATTACAATCATCAGTAACTATGTGTATAATGCCCGATATGGGTTAGTTGTATCTCCGTATTCATCGGGTCATGCAGTTTATAACAATACATTTTCCTATGCACGATACACAGGTGTTCATTTTGGCAATAATGTGACATCCACCAAGTTCCAGAATAATATCTGTGATGGTGGAACAGGTGTTGATATGATGGTGAATGCAGGCGATAGAATCACTGGGGGGTATAACCTTTTCGTGAGGGATTCTTCACACAATGCCAGTTATTATATCAACTGTGAAAATTCAGATATATTCAACTCAGATCCACTTCTTTCAGGGTCCTCTCTGATGGAAGGATCTCCCTGTATCGATGCCGGCATAACACTTGAAGCTGTCAAAGCAGACATCCGGGGTGCCTCAAGGCCTCAGGGTTTAACTCACGATATTGGTGCTTTTGAGTGGAAATAATAAAGCCACCGCCTAATATCGCTATAGATTATGACTGATTCAAAATTGATTTGTGAGAAAAAGCTTTAAAGACATCACCACTCATGAAAATCGATAGAATCTTGATGGAGCAGATATGGAAACTTTACTTTTGGAAGGACAGGGGTTCTCTACCCACTGATATTCTCAACTTTTTGAAAAAAAGTCAATATTGGGATAGAGATAAAATAGAGAAGTACCAAACTGATCAATTAAATCGCCTTTTGCATGTCGCTTATGAAGGGTCGCCTTTTTATACGGAGCATTATAATAACCATATAATTAAACTAAATAATGTCAATGAAATTAGCGCATTGCCAAACATAACTAAAGATATCATTAAAAATAACCTAGAACGTATGTTGGTTAAGAATATAAAGTGCAGATCATTCGAACATATTACAAGCGGAAGCACAGGCGATCCTCTTACTGTACAAATAAGCACAGAGGCCCAAGTATTCAGATCAGCAGGCGTATATCGATTCTATGATTGGTGGGATATCAGACCATATGATAGAAACATTTTGATATGGGGACGGAAAGGAACTCAACAGCAAGAAAGCAGTGTTGATATATTAAAGAAAATAAAGACTACCATAAGAAAAAATACTGTAGGTAGAACATTTTTTATCAACGTCTTCAACCTTAGTTCCGCTTTGATTAAGGAATATTATGATAAAGCAGTTGCATTCAAACCGGTTTATCTCAGGGGATACATGTCCGGAGTAGTGCAGTATGCAGGATTGCTTTCTGAAGCAGGTCTTGATGCTTCGCGACTTAATCTAAGGTTAGTAGTTGTTACAGCAGAAATCCTATTTGATTATCAACGCAGCTATCTTGAGAAGGTTTTTGCCTGTCCTGTTGCTAATGAATACGGTTCAGCTGATGCTGGGCTTTTTGCATTTGATTGTCCTCATAATAAGATGCATATATTTGAAGAAGCCGTACTGTTATCACCTTTGGCAGATGGAAGGCTTTCTGTTACTGAGTATCACAATACAAAGATGCCCCTAATAAATTATATCAATAATGATTCTATCTCTATTTCCGATGAAGCCTGCGATTGTGGCCGCACTCTGAGAGTTATTAATAATATTCATGGTCGCATCATGGACTATGTAGTTGCCTCTAATGGTCAGAAAATTGTTTCAGCTTTCTTCCAATACCTGATTAAAGAACTCGATGATATAGGTTTAAAGAATTGTGTGAAGAAGTTTAAGGTAATCCAAAGAGGCTTGATCATAGAATTCTTCATAGTCAAAGACAAAGGATTTTCAAATGAGGTAGTGAGATACCTATCTAAAAGAATAAAAACAGTACTAGGAAATGAGATCCATATACAGTTTCATATTGTCGACGAAATTGAAAGAGAGAAAAGCGGTAAGCTTCGTAATTTTATACAGGAAACAGTATAGAGATATTAATATACAAAATGACAGATATAAGAATTAATATTAGTAAAGATTTGATAATGAAATAATACTATTATCTTCATACTTGGTGTTTATTTCATCAAGGAAACAACTCATCATATTTCATATATAGATATCTCCTACTCCAACTAGTTTAATACTCGAATGATTAAGTCAAAAGAAACAACGAGAGCCAAAGTCTTCAGTTCAACCATATGGACGACGGCAACAAAGGCTTTGAGTCAGGGTATAACATTCATCACCATCATAATCCTGGCCAACTTACTTGAGAAGGAAGATTTCGGTTTGATGTCTTTGGCCTTGGTCTACATGGGAATGATAGATACATTCATTGATTTTGGTTTTATGAGTGCAATTATTCAGGCAAGAAGTATAAGCAACAGTCAGCTATCCAGTTGCTTCTGGATACTAATGGCAGTTTCGCTTTTGGTGTTTAGCGCAACGTCTCTTGGTGCAGAGCAGATAGCACAGGTATTGGGGAATGAGCGTCTCAGTCAATTTTTAAAAATTATGGCATTCTCTTTGCTGCTCATACCTCCTCAGATTTTAGGTAAGGGTATTATCTCAAGGGATCTTCGGCTTGATATCATTGCCAAACTTGAATTTGGTGCGAGCATGGTTCGTTCTGGTACCTCTATATTCTTTGCATATATGGGATCAGGTGTATGGAGCCTGGTTTATGGGTTTCTGGTTGAGAAAGTAGTTCTTTCAGGTTCACTATTGGTTGCAGCGAAGTGGAGACCACGTTTAGAGTATCATGGAAATGGCATAGCACCATTGGTGTTTTTCGGGATGAATGTCACCATGGCAAATATACTTTGGTATGTCTATTCTAAGGCTGATATTTTCATTATCGGACGTATCCTAGGGGTGGAGATTTTAGGTGTATATACAATAGCATTACAATTCGCACATGTGTTCGCCCAATTCTTGTCTGGAACACTGAATCGTGTCATTTATCCATTGTATGCTAAATATCAGCAATCACCACAACTGAAGGAAATATTTATCAAGTCAAGCACATATATGGCATTTCTTATTGCTCCTCTTGTTATCGGTTTGGCGTCAATAGCACAGGATGTTGTATCTCTTTTTCTCAGTGATCGTTGGCAGGATGCAGTTTTTCCCATTCAGATACTATCTCTGGTTTCTATTCTTCAAATAATTAACTACCTATTTTCTGCAGCACTAAATGCAACTGGTCGACCGTCTATCAATACAAAAATAAATTTCATCAGCACCTTCATCTTTTGTTTAGCTTTTTATTTGGGGGCCTTGTTATGGGGATTAAAGGGCATATTAATGGTCTGGGTAATCTTTTATCCCCTTAGATACCTTGTGTATTTAGTTATCACATCGAGGTTATTGAAATTTTCCGTTCTTGTATATCTGAAACGTCATATGGGCACTTTCTTGTCAGCAAGCATCATGTTTATTATTGTGATTTTGATTCAATATATTGGAATCAGCTGGAACATTTTCATTAGAATGATAATATGTATTGCAACTGGTGCTGTTACCTATTTCTCGATGCAGGCTTTTCTCAGTAGAATTTTAATGAGGGAATTGATTGGGCTTGTAAGCGAAATGGCGTATCCTAAAACATGAATAGTGGGTTTTGAATGAATCCAAGAGAATCACTTACAGATGCGCCGATCACAACATTTGTAATCTTTATACTTGTAACAGCGGCTATACCCTTTGCATTGTATGTTTTATTTACGGTTTGGGCAGAATCTATCGAGCGCCAAATTATTGGTGCAATTGCAGTATTGGTTCTCGTTGTATTTGGTACTGTTCGAAAGAAGTACGAAACACTGCTTCTCGCCCTTATGCTGTTTTCACAATTTTCAGTTTCATTACACTCTTTTAACCTTGTCCAACCTACAAAGATACAGATCTTTTTTAGTGATATAATAATTTTTCTCACTATTATTGTTGCACTTGAGCGCAGGCAAAAGCTTCACATCGATACCATAGGCTGGCTATTTCTTCTGTTGATTGGTTGGTATGGTGTGACCACTTGTTTCTCATCTCATTTTCACCAAAGTCTTGTATTCCTATTAACTCAGATGAAGTACTTTCTGGTCTATACTTTGGCTGTCAATACAAGCTTGTCCGAACAATTCACTCGACGTACAATATATGTGGGAGTTTGTGTAATCTTAATGCAGGGCATAATTGCTACTGCACAACTCATGCACGGGGGATGGCTGGGAATAGGTATTCTGGGCGAGCCATCTGTTTTAACTCCTAATGTTATTGTGGGAGATGTAACCCTACGTGTCGCTGGAACAATAAGTGGCGCAAATGGTTTTGCTGGATATATTTCGCTATTACTGGTGTTTATTTTCCCCTTCATATTGAACCGTCGCAACATGTTCCTGGACTTAGGATTTACAATTGGTATTGTATCAATAGTAATGGCTTTGTCTAGAGCAGGATGGCTCAGTTTTGTTATAGGCACCATTTGTGTTATATATATGATACTGAGAGCACGTCTCGTCAAATTTTTACGGGTAATGATTTTCTGCCTAGTCGGTTTCTTCATTATTGTAGTTGGTCTGTCATTGTATTCGAATAAAATTATCAGCCGTTTTACAGAACCCCAGGCGATTTCTGCAGTAACAGACCGGATCAATCAATATTCACAGTCGCTTGAAATTATTAAACGCTATAAGATAACGGGGATCGGGCCTGGGGTCACAGAATTCTATGGTGCATGGAATGATAACATAAAATATGTACAGAAAGCATTGCCCGACATATACATGTGGAACCAAGTGCATAACGGTTATCTACAAATCTGCATTGAGTCAGGCATCCCTGGACTCATCATTTTCCTTGTTATTGCCGGAGTTATCTTTGGGGCATTGTTTACCACGAAGATTGATGGATCTGAGCCCAAGTTGGTATCTCTGCTTCGTGTAGGGGGTTTGTGTTCGGCTATTACAGTGCTCGTACATATATCATTTGGTCCGGAAATTAACAATCAGCATATCCTTTTATTGTTCTGGTTACTCTTGGGACTCTCGAGAAGTTTCATACATTACAACCAGCAAGGAAGAATCATTTCTATCGAGAAGCATCGGGGATAATTCTTGCCCAACGTATGGAGAAATTTAAATGAAAGTGCTTTACAGTTATATTTCAGTAAGTTCGGAAGGATCAAAAGTACACATCGATAGTTTCAAAAAGGCCTTTGTGTCACTGGGTGAAGAGATTATCGATATGGGTATCCCGGGCAAGCCATTTACTGAAGATAAGGCATCTTGGTCGATCTGGAATAAATTAATGGCCAAGATAAAATGGATTAGATTAAATCTTTATTATTTATGGAGGATATTCCTCATGGCGAGAAAAAAACGGCCGGACATTCTCCTCTTCAGGTTTCAGCAGGGTCACGGCTTTTTCCTTCCTATTATGATTCTTTCCTATATTTATCCTGTAGTGCTTGAAATAAACGCCATCCGGACAATTGAAGATCCATCAGCAGCAAGCTGGATCAGTAATCTTTTTGATAAATGGTCATTGTTGCGAGCAAGGAAGTGTTTTGTGGTATCGCAAGTAATTAAGGAACATATCATAGGAAGGGGCCTCGCAGATGGAGAAAAGGTAACCGTAATCGAAAATGGGGTGGATGTAGATCTGTTTAGAAACCATTGTACTCCCGATGAGGCAAAGAGAAGACTCGGTTTTGAAAATCGTTTTGTTGCGGGTTTTGTCGGAAGTTTTCAGCCGTGGCATGGGGTGGACAATATTGTAAAACTTGCTGAATCACTGAAACTAGAGATACCAGATATCCTTTTCCTCATCGTGGGAGATGGTAGAGACAGAACAGTATATGAAGAAATGGTCAAGATAAAAGGTTTAGAGAAAAGTGTTGTGTTCACTGGTCTCATTTCTCACGATCGGGTACGTGAATATTTGGCAGCGATGGATGTTGCACTGGCACCGCATAGGAGTGACAGTTTCATAGGAAGCGGGGGGTTTCATGGATCTCCTCTTAAAATATTTGAATATATGGCTATGAAGAAAGCCGTCATAGCGGCGCCTATCGGTCAGATAAAGGAAGTCATAGTTGATGGTGAGTCGGGAATGCTCATCCATTCAGAGGACGTACTATCTCTGAAAAATGCATTAGTCAAATTAAATAATGACAAAACATATCGTGAGTTATTAGGCATGAACGCCCGACAAAGGGTCGAGAAGTATTATACGTGGAAGGTGAATGCGGAGAAAGTCCTTGAAGTTTGCTACGAGGCAATGGGTCATTTCAAGAGGTAAACTGGCGACGAATTAAAAGGTTATTATAAAATACTTGTAGAGGAACTTACTATACTATGGGGCATATAAAGAAAGTTGCAATATTTTTACCATCGTTACAGGGTGGTGGTGCTGAGAGGTTAATATTTGAAGAACTAACATGTATGAAAGAGGACAATCGTTTTCATTTTGAAATTCATCTCCTTTATGAAGAAGGTCCACTATTCTCAAAGTTCATGAAGCTGGGTCTGCCTATCCGTGTTTGGAATGCGCCCCACAAGTCATTTATCATGCTGAAGACATGTTATGATCTTAGTAGGCATCTCAGAAGGTCAAGGGTTGATATTCTTCACTGCCACCTTCTTTTCTACCAGGGGCCAATTACCAGCAGGTTGGCGGGCATCAAGTCAATCACAACCGTTCATAGTGATGTGGTCTACAGCTCATTCCATAGGCTCTTTTTTAACCAAAATGATCTAGTTTTGGGATGCGGTCGACAAGTATTTAATAACATTTCTCAATTCCTTCCAAGTCAAAAGACTGGTTTGCTCATCAACGGTATTTCCGTTCGAGACAGCAAGCAACGAAACAATCATATGTCTCAGAAAGTTCCTAACAAAAAAGGTTCTCCCCTCATTGTCACGATAGGCAGATTAACGAGGCAGAAAGGTTATGATGTGCTTATCAAGGCATTCCATTCTGTGACTAGCAAGTATCCAGAAGCCAAGCTGATTATCTGTGGGATAGGAGAGGATAGAGAACTTCTCGAACATCTTATAATTGACTTGAAGATGGAAGAACACATAAAACTTATAGGTTGGGTTGAGAATGTTGATGAAATACTAGAAACTTGCGATATATATGTTAATTCTTCCCGGTGGGAAGGACTGCCGCTTACATTATTGGAAGCTATGGCCCATAGCAATGCAATTGTTGCAACAAACGTCTCCGGAAATGTTGAGGTTATTCTTGATGGTGAAACCGGTATACTTGTACCTCCGGAAGATTCGAAGGCGATTGCTGCAAAGATCTCAGAACTAATAGACAATGTCCACCTGAGAAGAAAACTCGGCATTGGAGCAAGAAACTTGTTCGAGAGGGAATATACCATAAGCAAGCATTGCGATATCCTTGCTTCATATTATTTAGGACTCAGATAGGTTCACATACTTCCAAAAGTTAACCATGTCAGATTTACATGAAAAAATTCAGAGATTATCCTATTCCATAATAATGGATAGAAGATATAAATATTACGATCTTCTGAGGAAAAACCTGCGGTTAAATAACAAGGAGATGAGGGATCTACAGAATAAGTACCTATCAAATTTAATACAATATGCTTATAACTCGACAAGATATTACCGCGACCTTATGAATAGTCATCATATTATTCCATCAGAAATAAGATCAAAGGAGGACTTACTCCACTTCCCTATCCTTACAAAATCAATTATTAGAGATAACCTCGATCGCATCAAATCCCAAGATAGTTTTGCTAATACATTAAAAGAGGTGACATCAGGAGGTTCAACGGGAAACCAGGCCCTGATATACAAATCTTCATACTTTGAGCAATACTCCAGAGCCGCTTTTCTAAGAAACAATTTAATCTTAAACTGGCACCCTCATGACAAGTCTGTTTGGATATGGGGTGCGCCGTATGAGCATGAACAAATTGAGAAATCAGTCATCTCCCGGTTCGGTCTTTTCATTAACAGGAGATGCTTGCTAAATGCCTATAAGTATTCAGTTGATGATTTTTCAGTTTGGATCAAACGAATAAAGCAATTCAGGCCTAAGATAATATATGGTTATGCAAGTATATTATTAGAATTTTCAAAATATTTGATTGTCAACAAAATCTTCCTTGATTCCATTCAGAGGGTAGTGTCAACCACTGAAAAACTAACTGATAGGGAAACTATAAAGAAAGCTTTCAAATGTCCTGTTTCTGATCAGTATGGATCGCGAGAGATTCTGTCAATTGCAATAGAATCAGATGAAGGTATCCAAAGGGTATCGGATGATACAGTTGTCTTAAATATTAACAATAACGGTGAGATCATACTGACGGCTCTTCAATCATTAGGTTTTCCATTAATAAATTATCAGATTGGTGATCAAGGGGAGAATGTTGTAATCGAGCATCCGGATGATAGTTGGCCATTTTCGTCTTTTAGGTTGTCTATAGGACGTTTGACCGATAACTTTCTAGCCATCGGAGACAAAAAAGTTTCTTCTTCAGCCCTTGGAGCTTATCTATCTACATTCAGGCTTTCTATTCTGGAACAACAGATTATCCAAAACAATTATAAACAATTTGACATTAATGTAGTTCCTGATAAGCAATTCAATCAGAGCAAGTATCGAGAAATATTGTATCATGTATTATCTGAATATTTCGGATTTGATGTGGAATTCACTATAAATATAGTTACATGTATACCGGTTGAAACAAGTGGCAAGAGACTCATGTTTAAAAGAACATTCAATTTTACTAAATGAAGGTAACTGAATAATAAATTCTATCAAGATGCGATTATTAAACACAAAAAATCTGATTATGCTTTTTCACGTTGTGCCATCAAAGGTATGGTTTAAGAAAACATTAGAGGTAATTAATAGATTCTATCATTTTATACCAATACAAGATATCGAAAGATATTACTTTGACAATTATAAGTTGACTAGTTGTTGTCATATTTGCTTCGATGATGGAGATACCACAGTTTATGAAAACGCATTACCTGTCCTGAGATCAATGAATCTTCCAGCTACCATCTTCGTCTCTCCTAAGATTGTAAAAGAAGAGGTGAACTATTGGTTCCAAGAGAAATCCTTTTATGATGATACAGATATAAAAAGAATAATAGCCGAGTCACATGGAGTTAGGTATCTTGATATTGCTCGGTATTCTGTTGGATCTATTTTTAAGACCATGAAACTGAAAGATATTCAACGAATAATAATAGAGATGAGGCCAAGAGGTGTTCATTCTTTTATCTCCAGAAAGAATATAAACCTGACCCAGTTATATGAAATGCAAAAATCAAATATAATATCATTTGGTGCACATACAATGAACCACCCGATTTTAAGTAATGAATCAGATGAAGATTCAAGGATAGAGATTGAAACATCAATAAATGAGCTATCAGAATTAATTAATGAAGAAGTAAGATATTTTGCATATCCTGATGGAACATATAATATAAGTTTTAACGAAAGAGAAGTTAATATTCTCAGAGAAAACAACATTAAGTTGGCATTTACGACTGAGAACAGATTTATCCATCCCAGCGATGACCCTCTTCTGGTACCGAGGAATAGTCTAAGTTATGGCAACAGACCTTTCGTAGCCATGAAGGTTCTTACAGGTTCATATTGGGAGAGACTAAGATCAATTATACTTATGCACAATACAGAGAGGGAAGAGATCATAAAGCTGAAACAAATATTTCGAAATTCATGCGTAAAAGACTAGCACGTACATTCCACACAATAAATATTGCAACGACTGAAGGTGATAGAGGCACATGATCATGATGAAGTTTATAAACGTTGTAGGTGCCCGGCCAAATTTTATGAAGATAGCACCCTTGATTAGGGCAATGAGAGAAAGAAAAGATGTTATTGAGCAATTGCTTGTTCATACAGGACAACACTATGATAAAGAAATGTCGGATGACTTTTTCATGCAACTTGGAATACCTGACCCTGATATAAACCTCGAGGTTGGCTCTTTATCCCATGCACAACAGACTGCAAAAATAATGATGGCATTTGAAGATGTATTATTTAAACATAAACCAGATATGATCTTGGTGGTTGGGGTGTAAATCGGCATTGTAAACTAGACCAGAAATCGTCATCAGGAATTAGGCCACGCTCATTCATTTTCATGGGGAAGTGTATTCGAGGGAGAAGTTTGAGAAGAGAGGCAGGGGCCTGGGGGGCAGCCCCCCAGGCCGCGC
>JAKQFQ010000347.1 GCA_029558315.1 Bacillota bacterium | reverse complement strand
TATAAGCGGGAGGCTGTATCGGAGAGTGCAGCGCTTGAATAAGAATATAGGAGCAAGTATAAGAAAGGTTATGATAGTAGGAGCAGGACAAGCCGGTTCAATGGTGATTAAAGAGTTAAAGGATCACCAGGATCTTAATTTGATACCGGTTGTTGTTATAGATGATGATACCAAGAAGCACAACTCCTATATCCACGGTGTTCCGGTCAAAGGTGGCAGGGACAAGCTTATTGGGCTTGCGAAGGAGTATGCTGTTGATGAAATAATAGTCGCAGTACCTTCAGCCCCAAGAAGTGATATATCCGATATATTGAGGATATGCAAGGAAACCAAATGCAAGCTGAAGAATCTTCCCGGAGTATATGAGATAATCAATGAAGATGTGAGCATAAAAAGCATCAGAGATGTAAACATAGAGGACTTGCTGGGCCGTGATGAGGTCAACTTAAATATTAAGGAGATTTCCAGCTACATAAAAAATGAAACAGTTCTTGTGACAGGGGGAGGGGGTTCCATCGGCTCCGAGCTATGCAGGCAGATTGCCCGCTTTCATCCCAAGAAACTGATTATATTGGATATATATGAAAATAATGCCTATGACCTGCAGCAGGAATTAATGCGCTCCTTCAAGAATAAGCTGAATATGGAAGTAATCATTGCTTCAGTCAGGGACAAGAGGAGGCTTGAACAGGTATTTGACAGCTATAGGCCCGGAGTGGTGTTTCACGCAGCAGCCCATAAGCATGTTCCTTTAATGGAAGTCAATCCAACGGAGGCAGTGAAGAATAATATAATTGGCACATTGAATACAGTGCAGTGTGCCGATAGATATAAAGTTAAACGATTCGTAATGATTTCAACAGATAAAGCGGTTAATCCCACAAATGTAATGGGAGCTACAAAGAGAGCAGCGGAAATGATAGTGCAATCCATGAACAAAAATAGTCAGACAGAATTCGTTGCAGTACGCTTTGGAAATGTACTTGGCAGCAATGGAAGCGTTATCCCACTTTTTAAGAAGCAGATAGAAGCAGGGGGCCCTGTTACTGTTACCCACCCTGAGATAACAAGATACTTCATGACTATACCGGAGGCTGCAAAACTTGTGATACAGGCAGGGGCAATGGCAAAGGGCGGAGAGATATTCATACTGGATATGGGCCAATCCGTGAAGATACTGGATCTGGCTAAGGATTTGATAAAACTTTCCGGATTTGAGCCGGATGTAGATATAAAGATTGAGTTTACAGGACTGAGGCCCGGTGAAAAGTTATATGAAGAACTGCTCCTGACAGAAGAAGGGGTGGAGAGCACAAGACATGAAAGCATTTTTATTGGGAGACCTCTTGAAGTGGACTATGATGAGCTGTTAGGGAAAATAAAGGAATTGGAAGAGAGCCTTGATAATA
>JAKQFQ010000324.1 GCA_029558315.1 Bacillota bacterium | reverse complement strand
AAAAATGTTGTAAAAGGAATTATTGTTGCCACTCCAGAAGGCCGTGGAGTTATTCTTGCAAACACGGTGATAGATAGTTCTGGAAGTGCTGATATTGCGATTGCAGCAGGGGCTTCGTTCGATTACACCGGAAAGGAGACCATTGCTGTGCAGGGGGCAGGATTATCAAAAATTGCTCTGACAGATTATTACAATAATAACGACTGGGCTTTTATCGACGATTCAGATATTCTGGATGTTTCTCGCATTTACATTCAGGCAAAAGTAAAACATGCAGGTCAATATGATATAGTAAAAATACCTCAGACAAGAGAAAGAAGACGTGTAACAGGCGAACACATTATATCCGTCTACGATGTGCTGAATCATCGTCGGTATTCGGATACGATCTCGTATCACAAAAGTTCGTTTGATACACATGGAATGATTATAGATCCCTATTTTATATTGAGTCCTCCAATGACACGGCATGCTATTTATGATGCAGATGTACCTCTTCGCAGTTTGTTGCCAAAAGGTCTTGAAGGCATTCTCACTACAGGTTTAGGAGCCAGTGCACATCGGGATGCCATGCCTGTTATCCGAATGCAATCTTGTTTGCAGAATCAGGGTTATGCCGTGGGTTACCTTGCCGCATTGTGTGCAAAGGAAAAGAAGCCGATACGGAAAATTGATATGAAAAAAGTTCAGCGTTATCTGGTAGAGATTGGAAATCTTCCTTCGCGGGTACTTAAGGATACAGATTTTAAAGGATTTGGAAGTAAGGAAATGTTGCAGGCTGCAAAAAGTATTCCGGAAAATTACAAAGGACTGGAGATTCTTTTAACTGATAAGAAAAGATGCCTGGAACTTTTAAATAAGCAAATAGTGCTTACAACTTCAGCGGATGAAAGGGTAATGCTCGCTTCGGTATTATGTATACTTGGAGAGAGTAAATACGCGTCGGTTTTGGAGGAAAAGATAAAAGAATATACCAAATGGGACGAAGGATGGCATTATACTGGAATGGGACAGTTTGGAATGAGTGCCAGCCGATTAGATGCACTCCTTATG
>JAKQFQ010000283.1 GCA_029558315.1 Bacillota bacterium | reverse complement strand
ATGGGGATTGGAGTTCCTGTCGAAGCCAATCTGGTTATTAAAAAGAGCGGAGTTTAGGATAGATGCAAATCGATGAGCCCATATGTCCCCCTATCTCTTTTTTATTTTTATAACTAGCATGGCCCCTTTCTGCAGCATCGTTGGAGACCATTAGGAGTTGGCCGATAGAATCAATAATGCTTATCCAAGCAAATAATGGATTTGATTCAAAAAATATGGAGCCCCTATTTATGGTCAGATGGATTACATAGGAATGCTCCAATCTGGGCATTGTTCTTTAGAGTAATCACAATCAATGACATTTGGCTGAACCTTTCTCGGATGGTACACTGCTACGCTAACTGTGATATTTGTGTTATTGACACCAGGTTTTAGATATGCTTCTAGAAGTATTGATTTCTTCTCCTGCGGCTCCAACATGCCAATATCCCATGTCAACTCTGTTTTTGATCCTCTCTTAAACTCAAGAGGCTTGCGCGTTACATTCAACCTGCCTCTATTATCTTCATAATACCTGGTGCTCTCGAATTTCATGCCTTCTTCCATTTCGGCTAATACCAATACATTTAAAATTCTGGTCTCACCTTCATTCGTTATGGCGATCCTATACATTTCCTGCTTTGCCGCTTCCTTCTTGCCGATACCAAATCGGGCACTTGTATCCCTACTTACTTCTACCACTTGGAAGTCCAAACTAATATTGTCGCTATCTTGAATTGAATTATTCGCTTCGCGGTGTTCCGGCATTTGAATTGAGGATGCCGATGAAATATTATTAGTACTGTTGTTGAATGTAGCATTACATTCCTGCGGCTGTCCCGATGCTATAGCCACTAAAATTAAAATTAACGTTAGACAATAGAAATTCATTACACTCCTCCCCCATTACCAGCTTAAAATATCTTAGTCATTTCCTGATATTTATATGCATAAAATTTAATGTTTTGCTGACGATCCTTATCCTTCCTTGAGGCTCAAAGGTTGATTCGACGTAGTCCCAATTATATGGCTTTCGCCCAATCTGGACATTGATATTTGCAGTCTTCATCATCCTCACTCCAAGGTATACATTTGGTACCTTTGCTTTCTCCTGAGGTGTATTTATAACCGCACTGTTCTGATGGTGCGCTATCAAAATCCACTACATCTTCTCCATCTGATGCCTTCCCTTTCACGTTAACGCTTACTCCCATCTCATCTACATTCTTTTTCACATATGTCTCCATTAGTATCGACTTTATCTCCCTAGGATTCAGGAAATTGAGACTCCATGTCACATCTGTCACGAGATTCTCATTAGTGAGATCTAGATCCTTTATGGCTTCTAAATCACCTCTCCCTTCTTCGTAATATTTTGAGGTCTCATACTGGATTCCTTCGTCCAATTCCGCTGACAAGATGACGTCGCTTAAGGGCTCAATCCCACTATTATATACCCAGATCCGATAGAGCACCAGTTTTGCGGGCGAGAGGGGACCATCAGTTCTATTACTGCGCTTGAATCGAGCTGTTGTGTTGCCATCCAAAATGGCCATCTCTAAGGTGACATCAATACTCCTGATCGATTGCCCTGATGTTTTTGTCGCTACACTTGAATCAATTGCACCATTCTCCTGCAATTGCATCCAATCTGCATTGTTGTATTCCTCTTGCTGTCCTACCGCTACCAACATCACAAAAAAGACCAGTGCGAGATAATAGAATTTCATGTTATACCTCCACGCAAAATCCTTAGCCAAGAGATTCCCAGTGCGATTTCAGCCTGTTGGATTCTTATGGCTCCATGAGGGATTAAATTCAATCCCTCATGGAGCCATAAAGAATAGGGCACTTATATCATTCTCCCTGGTAGTCGTTCACCCAATCAGGACATTGGTACTTGCATTTTTCATCGTCCTTGCTATAAGGTATACATGGTCTGCCTTTTCCTTCTCCAACGGGGATTTTATAAC